>DUPY01000052.1 GCA_012838065.1 Acholeplasma sp.
AAAAAGTAGTGATATAATAGAAATCGTAATAGGTTGTACCTTTATACAATCTGTTATATATATTTTTCTCCCAAAATATATGCACAGACCTTGCATCGGTTTATTATTAATGCCATCCAATAATAAACCAATTGGTCAAACAAGCCCACAAAGGGCTTTTTTATTTATATTACTCTTTATATTGAATCAATAGTTCCTTAATTGATTGATTATTTGTTTTTATTAAAGCAACTATACTTAGGAATACTGTAATTATGACGACAAAAATGGCATTTGTCCATAAGATGTCATTTAGTGCTTTTTGACTTACATTCATTTTCACGCCACCAAACTCAATATTAAACATGATCATGATTTTAAAGAAAATACGTGTAAGTGTGTAGGAAACACCTATTGAAACAAAAGAAAATATAAGTAGTTGCATAATTAAATACATATGAATTGTTGACTTCTTCATACCATAACTTCTAACAATACTTATCCAGTATTTGCGCTTATCCATAAAAATATGAATTGTTTGAATTAAACTCATAAATAATGCCAGTATAAGTGCTCCTCCAATATAACTAAGAGGAATTTTAATACTCGTTTGTTGGTTTTCTAAATACTCGATCACTCGATATATTTCAGTATGCGCAATAATCACATCAATGTTTTGATTTTTTAAACTATTTACCACATCATCCTTATCTTTAATGTTATGTAAAAAGACTTTGTGTCGATCGATGAAATGATTACTTAGTGTTTTATACGCATCCGATGTTTTAGATAAATAAATGTCTCCTGTTGGATTTTCATAGTCGATATAATCTTTACTTACTACTTCTTTAACTAGAACATCTTCAAATATTTGTGCGATATTGCTACGATAATTAATATATAAACTCACTTTTTTATTTAAGATTTCATCGTACTCGATATTAAATGCTTCCATAAATCGCTTGTTTAAAATAACATAATCATCATGAACACGTCCCTCACCGACAATAACAGGGCTTTTTTTATGCTTTTTATTAAAGATTTCAATTTCTATATTCGAAAAAATGCTTGTTTCATTATCAAATGCTGACATTGAAAAACCACCGGAAGTGCCATAATATCGTTTATCATCCACTTCTAATGTTAACCATTCATAACCGATTGTATTCGCAAATTCTGCGTTAGGGTATATACTTTTCAAAAAACTATTGGCATTAAAGGTGCTTATTTTTTTATATTCAATGCGATCATCTGTTACCTCTTTATCGACGAGTAAATATGTGCGGTCGCGATAATTTTCATATAATGCATCAAGACTTGTTCCAATAAGATTAAAGTAAGCAATAAACGTTGAAAGTGAAAAAACAATCAAAATGATTGTTACAATCAATTTAAGTGTAACACCTAGATTTCGTTTTAATTCTAAGCCTAATAGTTTCATCACTTCACCTGTTGATCAATCTTTTTGTATATAACGCCAAACGTAATTAAAAACATAATAGTAATTAAGATAAGATACATAAAAACGGGTGTATAGTTTTTCCATAAAATATCGAATAAATTCAAGTATAAATACTTAAGTTCAACATTAAATATCGTTTGTAAGATAAGGCTCACACTAAACGATAACATTATAACGACACTTAAGATTGTCGTGTAAAGTAACGATGTTCTAAATTTAGAGTATCCAAAAACTGATAATCTTTTCACTGTGTGTTGGCTTTTTACGAATAGCCCTTGAACTTGAATCAAATGAACAATAAGTAAGGTAAAAGTCATTAAAATAAACATAATATTTAATATTGATTTTAAATAATCAACATGGTTAATAATTGTTTGTAATTCTTCATATGTTGGATCAATCACATGAATATCGCTTGTTTCTCTTAGACGAATATATTCAAAAATATCCTCTGTGTAGACGATATTTAAACTTGACATGACTGGTAATTCATACAAACTTATTAAATAAGAGACGTTTTTTTCTGATTCAAAATAACCTTTAACGATATAGTCTTTTTCTATTAAATTTCTTTTAAGCTTAATAAGCGATTCAACACCTATAGTTGATTCATCAAAAATTGCTTTATTAAGCCAAATATGATTTTTCATTCTATCGAGATCGTTAGGTTTATTTCCAAGTGTAAAACTTAGATCAAAACGTTTTTCTAATGAAGTAGAATGATTTTTAAAGTGTGCAGCAAGACCAGTGTAGTTTAGATATGTAAGTTCCTTACTGTCGTATATAACGACCGTTTCATCATCTAAAAACGGATGATTATAAGAAATAACATCGTAGTTATCAAAGTATACATCAAAAAGTTCTTCATTGCTAGATTCAATATAAAAAACGTGGTTTTGATATAAATTTAATAGCCTTTCATTCATTAAAGGACGCATCGAAATATTTAAACTTAATAGCGCGATAAAGATAAACAAAAAGAGTACTTCAATTACGAATACTTTAATTAAATACCATTTTAATCTCTTTATTTCTAATAAAATGATGACTATGTTTGTCATTCAATAACACCATCTTTGATACGGATAACTTTTGTTGCATATTTAATATTCGATTCGTCGTGTGTAACTAAAATAATCGTTTTACCGTTATCATGAAGTTTTTTTAATAGTGACATAATAATATCATGGTTATAGCTATCTAAGTTTCCTGTCGGCTCATCAGCAAATATAACTTGTGGGTCATTAACAAGTGCACGCGCAATTGCAACCCTTTGTTGTTCACCGCCAGATAAGTTTTTAGCTTTAATTTTTTGTTTCGATAACATCCCAACTAAGTCTAACGACTCAATAACTTTATGCTTATATGTTTTATTTCGTGCGATAAGCGCAGGTATTGATACATTGTCAAATGCAGTGTATTCCGGCTCAAGATAAAAACTTTGAAAAATATAACCAAACTGTTGATTACGAATATTAAGAAGTGTATTTGTTGTAAGCTTATCAATACTTTCACCATGATATAAAACTATACCTTCGGTTGGTTCATCAAGCCTGCTTAAGATATTTAAAAGTGTTGTTTTTCCTGATCCGGATCGCCCGAGTATAACAACAAATTCACCTTGTCTTATGTTAAGGTTAATGTTTTTTAATGCATAAAAATTATCAATATTACTTATTCTATATACTTTTGAAACATTCTCAAGTTTTATCATTTTGTCACCTTCTTTTTACCATTATAAACGAAAAAAAGAAGTATTACAATGATGTAATACTTCTAATAGAATTACTTAACTAAAGCCTTTTTATAGACTTCTGCTTCTTTTACTGATGAACGAACAAAGTGTCCAGGTTCGATTTCTCGTAAGACGACTTCATCATTTGGTGTATATCCATGAACACTTGGATCATAAATATAACGTACACGTTGTTTTTCATAGTTAGGATCTGGTAATGGAATAGCTGAAAGTAATGCTTTCGTGTATGGATGCATTGGGTTTTTAAATAATGCATCTGAACTTGCTAACTCAACAATTTTACCATAGTACATAACTGCGATACGATCACTAAAGTATTTAACAACAGATAAGTCATGAGCGATAAACAAAATACTTAAATTTAAAGTTTTTTGTAAGTTTTTAAGTAAGTTAATAACTTGAGCTTGAATTGAAACGTCTAACGCACTAATTGGCTCATCGGCAATTAGCAACTCTGGTTCGCTAATTAAGGCTCTAGCAATACCGATACGTTGTCTTTGTCCACCACTGAACTCATGTGGATAACGGTAAGCGTGTTCCGGTAATAAACCTACAACTTTTAAAACTGCATGTACTTTTTCATCGATAATCTTATTATCTTTAATACCCGCAATTTTTAAACCTTCAGCGATAATTTCGCGTACAGTCATACGAGGATTTAAAGAAGAAATCGGATCTTGGAAAATCATTTGAATTTTCTTCATTAACTCAATTGTTTTCCCTTTATAAGCATTATCAGCTTTTAAAGCTCTAATATTCGCTTTTTGAACATTAACCGCTTCATTTAAATCAGCTTTAATTTTTTCAATAGCTTCTGTATTTTCTTGATACTTATCTGGGTTTGCTTTAATATCTGCATTAAGTTCTGCTAACTTTGCTTTGTATTCTGCTTTTAACTCTTCTTTTTTCACATCTAAACTTGATGCAATTAACGCAGCGTATTTGTCTTTTAATTCTTTTTTAGCTTTAACAGCTGGTTTATTTTCAATGATTGCAAGTTTAGCTTCTTGTTTCGCTTTCTTAATTTCATTTAAAAAAGATTGAATGCCTCCACCAATTCTTTCGCCATTGAAATAAATTTCACCATCTGTAGCGTCATAAAGTTTAATAATTGTACGACCAGTTGTTGTTTTACCACAACCAGATTCACCTACTAAACCGAAGACTTCGCCCTTATAAATATCGAAACTTACACCATCAACTGCTCTAACGTATAGTTTTCTTCCGCCTGAGCCTACTTTGAAGTGTTGTTTTAAGTTTTTGACTTCTAAAATTTTTGATCTATTTTCCATTTCGCACCGCCTTCTTACTATTAGCTAAATTTTTATCAATGCGATTTTGCAGTGCTTTTGGTCGTTCGATTTTTGGAGCATGTTCACTCAATAACCAAGTTGCAGCATAGTGTGTATCCGTAACCTTAAATAATGGTGGTTCTTGCTCAAAATCAATTTTTAAAGCATATTTGTTACGAGGTGCAAACGCATCACCCACAGGTGGGAAATGCAAGTCTGGTGGCGTACCCGGAATAGCAAATAGTAATTCTTTAGAATCTAAGTCAGGCATTGCTGATAATAATGCCCATGTGTATGGGTGTCTAGGGTCATAGAATATTTCATCTACGTCACCATATTCAACAATTTTACCAGCATACATAACCGCAACTCTATCAGCCATATTTGCAACAACGCCTAAGTCGTGCGTAATGAAAATAACTGATAAATTACGTTCTTCTTTAATACGATTAATTAAATCCAAAATTTGTGCTTGAATTGTAACGTCTAACGCTGTGGTTGGCTCGTCACAAATTAAGATTTCAGCATCGTTAGCAAGCGCAATCGCAATAACGATACGTTGTCTCATACCACCTGAAAATTGGAATGGGTATTGATAGAATCGCTTTTCAGGTTCAGGAATACCAACTTCACGCATTAATTCAAGTGCACGTGCTTTAGCAGCATCCTTATCTAAACCTAATTTTAATATTAGAGCTTCAGATATTTGTTTACCGACACGCATGATTGGATTTAAACTTGACATAGGGTCTTGGAAAATCATTGAGATTTTCGTACCTCTTAACTTATGGAAATCTTCTTCTTTGATTGCCATTAAATCAATTACATCTTCTTCACTAGTAATTTCTTCTGTTTCAACTTGTTTAAAACGTTTTAAACCACTGTTATGATAATAGATTGAACCTTTTTCATGAATTGCGTTACCTGCAAGAATACCGATAATGGCTCTTGATGTAACACTCTTACCTGATCCAGATTCACCTACGATTGCAAGTGTTTCACCTTTATATAAATCAAAATTAATGCCTCGAACTGCTTTTAATATGCCTTGTTGAGTTCTAAATGAAATGTGCAAATCTTTGACTTCTAGTTTTTTCTCTTTATTCATTATTCCTCAACTCCTCTCAATGATGGGTTAAAGGCATCTCTTAAACCATTACCGAATAAGTTAAATGCTAACATGAGTAATGAAATAAATAATGCAGGGAATACTACTTGATAGAAACTTTCTTTCATCACTGCTTGGCCATTCGCTAGTAATGTACCAACACTTGTAACACCTGGGTAGTTAATAATACCTAAGTATGACATTGATGATTCAGAGAAGATAACGCTTGGAACATATAATACTAAACTTGTAATCAATGTACCCACTGCGTTTGGTAAAATATGACGATACATAATTCTTGCATCTTTCGCACCTAAAGTACGAGCAGCAAGTACGTATTCACGTCCTTTATAACGATAGAATTGCGTACGGGTTAAGGCAGATATACCGAGCCAACCGGTCAGTGTAAATGCGAGAACTACAACCCATGGTGCACTACCAAATCGTAAAATAAGTAATGTAATAATTGCTAAGAATGGTAAGCCCGATAAGAGTTCACTCAATCGTTCAATAACTAAGTCTACTGTACCACCATAATAACCTGAGATAGAACCGATAATAACACCAATAATAATGTTAATTAATGCAACACCAAAGGCAATTAATAATGATAATCTAGCACCTTTCCATAATGTATAGAATAGGTCTGCTCCGCCACCTGTAGAACCAAACCAGAATGCTGGTTCTTCTACACCATAAATGGCTTCTAAGAATTTATAAAATTTAACACGTACACGGTATGTACCGTTTACTAAGTTACCATCTTCTAAAATGATTTGTTCACCTGTTTCGGCTTCATACGCCTTAACAGCTTCATACTCTTTTATTGTTAATGTTTGATAAGAGGTTGATAAATATACTTTATTTGATGCAGTACTTGCAATAGGGTCAATCATGTCTGAGTTGAAGTGATCAATATAACGATAGTAATCAACAACAACAACCATTGAACCATCAGCATTTCTTTGTTTTATTCGAAGTAATACATCGTCTGGTAAACTTGAGAAGTTTTCAATATATCCAAACAATTCTTTTTCACCAGAAAATAATGGAATCCACTCTAAGCCTTCAATTTTTGCAGGCATATCTTTTAATTTTTGGGCCCATTTATTATTTACAGTGTCAAGTTTGTAAGTACTTAACATTGGACCGATAATTGTCATTAAAATTAACAACACTAAAATAACAAACGCAACAACAGAAGCACGGTTCTTCTTAAATCTTAACCACGCATCTTTATAATAACTAATTGATTTCGTTTTAATACTTTCATCATATAAAATATGATCATGTTGGACAAGAACAAATTTGCTCTTATCGACTTGTTGTACTTGAGCGCTCATCGTTTACCTGCCCCCATTCTAATTCTTGGATCTACGAATCCATAAGATAAGTCAATGACTAATGATGCTGCTAAACCAATAATTGTATAGAACATCAAGTAACCCATTACTAATGGATAGTCAAAGTTATTGAAAGCTTCAATATATACACGACCAATACCTGGTACTCTAAAGATTCTTTCGATAATCATTGATCCACTAATAAGGGAAATTAGACCGCCAATTAAAGATGGTGCAATTGGTACAAGCGCATTTCTTAGACCATGTCTAAATGTAGCTTGCTTAATTGTTAAACCTTTTGTGCGGCATAACAACATAAATTCAGAAGTTAATACTTCGGTTAACTCAGCACGTGTCACACGTGTTAAACCCGCAACACTACCAAGAGTCATAACTGTAATTGGCATTAGATAAGATAACATACCTCTAATTGGATCTAATGCAAAATCTGAATCTGCTAAAACAAATGGTGTATCTAAGATTTTCCATACATAGACGACATTGTACTGAAGTAATGTAGCAACGACAAAGGATGGCACAGAGATAAAGATAATGACGCCCGTTGAAATAATATAGTCCGTCAATTTATTCTTTCTCAGCGCTGCCCAAACGCCTAAACCAATACCAATTGGAATACTCAATAGATATGGTAATATATTAAGTCTGACCGTAACTGGAATTCTAGATGCCAAAATTTTACCGATATCTCTACCCATTTCTGTTTTTAAAGAACGTCCTAATGTACCCTCTGTAAGGATGTTCTTAATCCAAATGAAAAATTGGTCGATAATCGGCTTATCATACCCCTCTCGTTGATACAATAATTCAATGATTTCTGGATCCGATCCTAAAACCGCTTGGTGATATTGTGGTAGTAATTTTATAAATACAAACACAAAAAAGATAATAAGTGCTGCGGTTACAAAAATCAATCCAATTCTTTTTAATATGTAATTTGTCATATTATATAACTCCGTTCTAATTGACACACAAAACCCTAATGTTTCAAATTACATTAGGGTTTAGTGTCTATTTTTTAAAACTTAACTAATGTTTGTGGGTCGGTAATATTATTTACCTAAGTACATATATTTGAATCCGCCCCAACCCATCCAAGCGTGGTAGCTGTCAGCCTCGAATACAACGCGAGTTGTATAAACTGTTGATGACACAGTTGTCATTAATGGGATAGCGATCATTTGATCTAATAATACAGCTTCCATTGCTGCTGTGATGTTGTTGAAATCATCATTCTTACCTTCGTAATTAACATCACGAACGTTATAGAATGTTTTATATGCTAAGTTGAACAATTCGTCAAGTGTTGTTAGAATTTCATCTTCACCAACTTCAACAGCTGGAATATCACCTGAAGAAGCAGGTTTGTCTTTACCAAATAGTTCATATGCATCTTTCCAAGCATTGTATGAAGCTACTAATGAGTCTGATGGTGTTTCTTCTGGTGATGGAGCTGGTTTTGTATCATCTTCTTCATGTGCTAAGTAAACAGCATAATCAGTTTCAAATTCAGTAATCCATTCCTCTAATGCAACTTTAGTGTTAGGTAATGATACAACAATTGGAGCGTTACCAGTATCAAAACCATGTTCTAACATGTTAGCAGCACCACTAATACTGTTATAAACTTGACCGATTAAACTTGCAGGGTTGAAGTTTAGACCTTGCCAACCACCAAATGTCATATCGAAGTCAAAATTATCCCAAGCTTGATCTAATGCATCACTTGATAATGCAGATAATACTAATTCAAATTTCTTGAATGATTCACCATCATTGAAGATTTCTTCAACTTGTGATTTCACCCAGTTAGCAACTTGAACGTTAGTTTCAACGTTATAGAATTGGTATTCAACCTTAACTGTTTCGCCTTCTTGTACTCTACCTTCAGCCACTTCTGCAGCATATGCTTGGTCGAATAATTCTTTAGCTTTAACAGGGTCAAAACCTAATGTATCTGGAGCGTAATCTGCAAGAACAGCTTTCGCAGCATCTGAAGCTCTATAAGATACTGAACCGTATTCTGTAGCAACATAAACTGGTCCAATAAATCCTTGAGTAGCTAGAGATGGTTTTCTTACGTCTGAAGCGAATGTTTCTCTATCGATTGCAAAGTAGAATGCTTGTCTGAAATCGTTGTTAGCTAAGATAGCATTTGGTGCATCTTTACCTGGACGAGTTTCAATGTTGAATGCAAATCTGAAGAATGTTGTAGCTGGAGTTAACTTCAAGTTTCTATTGTATTGGAATTCGTTGAAGTAGTTACCACCAACACCAACAACATCTAAACGACCAGCTTTGAATTCATCAATTGCAACACTTTGGTCTTCAATTACGTCGAAACGAATCTTTCTAATTCTGTATTCACTTGCAGCATAATGTTCAGGGTTAATTTCATAGTAGTATAATACGCCTGGTTCCCAAGTCTTTAGAGTAAATGGTCCATATGATACTAATGGATTATCGATTGTACCATAGTCTGTTTGCGTCTTAGACTCATTCATACCTTCGTTGAATTTATCTAAGTGAACAACACCTGTAATAGCACTTGATAATTGACCCATTAAGTCCCAATCTGTTTTACCAGTATATAATTCTAATTCTAATGTATAATCATTAACTTTCTTAATACCTACAGTTTCCCAAGCAACTGGATCGTTTTTAACTCTTTCGCCACCTGTTGGAACACCATCAGTTAATGCAGCTGCAGTATATCTTGGTGTTGCACCTTCGCCATTGTCAACATAGAATGCAGGGAATACTTTTTGTACATAACCTACTGCGTCACCGAATGCTGGGTTATCACTACCATCAGGTAATTTATTGTAATTACCGTTAGCGTCAACGGTAATTAATTTACCGTCTTCATCAGTTAATGCCCAGTTACCGCCAAAGTATGAAGCATAGCTTGGTCCATAATATTCTGTGTAGTAACCAGGAACAACTTCGCCATTTACTTCCGCATGATAGTAATCATATCCGCCAGCTTCGTGTGAATATGAGTATTCTCTTGCAACTGTTTTATCACCTACTAAGTAAATGCTAAAGCCAAGTTTATCTTCTTTATAACCGTTTTGTTTAAAGTATGCTTCTGCACCTTTAATAGGTACACTTGTTGAATCATATAAGTTTGTAGCACGGTCATTTAATAGAAGTGGATCTAATAATAATTTCCAAGATTCTACAAATGTATCCGCATCAATTGGCGTACCATCTTCAAATTTAAGATCTTGTCTTAATTCGATTTGCCATTTAGTTCCTTCACCACCGCTCATGTCCACTGGATAATCAGCAGCCATACGTGGGAATCTGTTGTATGGTAATTCAGCAGCTGATTTACCAGCAGCATACCATTCATCAAATCCAATTACAGCTGGTAAGTCTGATTCGCCTTCTTCAACTAATTGTTGTCTAGCGGCTGCCCAGTCATAATCACCAGTATATAGTGAGTCTGTAATGAAGTCGAATAAATCAGAAGCTGTAGCTAATGTTTCTGAGTAAGGGTTCAAGTTCGATGCACCACTTGTGTATGATCTATAAACCGCATCTAAGTCAACTTCTAATTGTTCTGGTTTATCAACAACTAATACAACTGTTGTCTTAACTGTTGTGTTACCAAATGAATCCGTTACTGAGTACTCGATTTCATATCTATCTTTAAATGTTAATATTAATCCTGTTGTATCAACTGTAACTTCTGCAGTTAAATCACCATCAACGATGTCTGAAGCAGTTGCCATTGATAACCAATTTGGTGCATCTTCACCTAGATAGTGTTCATAAACTGCTGGAACAGTTAATGTAGGTTTAGTAGTTTTTTGAACTGTAACTTTAATCGTTACTGAAGCTACGTTACCTTCTGAGTCTTCTGCACGAATAATAACGTCATATACACCAACTTCAGTAAAGTCAACAGCAGATAAATCAGCTGTAATAGCGTCTGTTACGTCACCGTCAACATTGTCAACAGCTGTAACGCCATCTAATACATCAAAATCATCAGCATCATCAATACCAAGTTCGAATGTGTGATCGCTATATCCATTTAATACAGGAGGTAATAAGTCAGCATCATCAGCATGTTCTTTAACTTGGATGAAAGTTGAGTATAATGCAGATACGTTACCTGATTTATCAGTAACTTGGAATGTTACTTGGTAAACGCCTGCGACATCAAGTTTAACTTCGCTTGAATCTACAACAATACTTGCAGTTAAATCACCATCTACATTGTCTGTAGCTGTTAAGCCTGCTTTATAATCTGGAGCTGGATCGCCAAAGATGTAAACAAGACCTGTGATACCTGTAATTACCGGTGCTGTCTTATCTAAAACTGTAACCGTAATAGTTTCCTCACTTTTATTGCCAGATAAGTCTGTAACAGAAATTTTAACAGTGTATGTACCTGGTTTAGTCAAGTCAACAGCTGATGAATCAACTGTAATTCTTGAAGAAACATTTCCGTCAACAGCATCCATTGCAATAACACCTTCTAGATAATTAGGTGTAGCGGATTGACCGATAACATATTCTATGTTTCTATGTCCGCTAATTACTGGTGCATCTTTATCTGCTTCTGCTGGTTTCTTACAAGCAACCAAAAGAACAGCTAACAGAAGAACAGTAATTATTGAAAATATCTTTTTCTTCATTTCTCTTTTCTCCTTTTCCCAAAAATATGGTTTGGAAAGATTTTACTATATGATTGTATGATTGTCAATAAAATATAACCTTTTATGCCTTTTTAAGCGAATGAATACGTTTTCAAAGGCTGAAATTGTTCTTTTTGCTTAATATTTGGCCTTTATGATATAATATTTATGCACTAAAAAAGGAGAATTTTTAATGAAAAACATACGTTTAATACCTTTTAAACTCTACATTATTACTATAGTTATAGGACTAATTTTAGGTGGATTGCTTATTTTATACCAAGCAAGCACTTCGTTAAAGGCCATTTTAAATGCCGTTGGGGTATCTGCAATCATGTTGTTTGCAATCGGTTGGTTTATTTTCATCAGTAATCACGACGTATTTACACTACCAATTTACGGGGTTAAATCATTTTGGACGAGAATCGCTGGCAAAAAGATGAAAAAGACTTATATTGAAACAATTAGCGATCGTGAACGCATTCAATCAAAGTACTACATTGTTTTTTGGTTAACTTCTCTTGTTTACTTATTTGCATACATTATCATCTATTTTGGTTTTTACAAATAAACTATAAAAATATAGAGCGCATCGATTACGATACGCTCTTTTTTTCTTATTAACTTAGTGATTCTATAAAATCTTGAATTAATTGTAAGTTTGTTACACTTACTAATTTGTAATCCGGTTCAACACCGTATTCAATACTATGATATACATACGTACCATCTTCTAATATTTCACGTCTGCTTAAGACGTTATTTGTACTCATTCTAATAACAGAGCCACCAGGAATTTGTAACATACCAATCGATGATGCTCCACCACTTGATTTTTGACCAATAACTGGAATGCCTACTTCTTTTGCCATGGACGCAGTTAAGTTCGCAGCACTAAATGTAACACTAGAAATCATAATGTAGAAGTTATATTGCTCAAATGCGTCATAATCACTTGAAATAGTATACGTTACTTTCGAGCCATCTGCCGGATTTTGACTATGGTATTTAATTGGTGTTTCGGTTAAATATCCAAATAATCTAAATACCGCGCCTACATTTCCACCACCATTGTAGCTAATGTCAACAATAACATTTTCTACACCATCATCCAATAATTCAATGTTACGCTTAAATTGATCTGGTGTATCCACTGTGAAACTTGAAATATTGATAATTGCTGTCTTGCCATTTGGTGTATAACGAATCGGAGGCGTTGCAGCTGCATTACCATACAATGCATCTAATTGGCCTTGAACTGTCCAATAACCTCGATAATATGCCTGCGTTCTTTGACCGAGATCACCAAGTGCTAGAGTGAATTCAAAGCTTGCAGGTTCATAGAAGCCCGTAATTTCATGTGATGTATGCAATTCATCTAGACTGTATGAAAGTTCAAAGACTGCACGATAATGTTCATAATCATTACCTTCAACCATTTTGTCATAGAATGAATTAAATTTCGTTGCATATGTTTCAACGTTTGCGCCTTCTTTTAATCCATAGAAATGGTCAAATGCAAATACTAAGTAATTATAAGAAAATAACTTCATATCGTATGGCATAGCCTTAGTGTTGAATGACGATGTTTTTATTGTTTCTAAAACATCTCCTTTGTCTAAGAATTGATTTGTATCAACACCATAGTATTGATCACCATTATAATAAACGTCGTAATATAAATCACTTGTGAATAATAAGTTAAGGATATAGTATGGTGCAAGATATAATACTTCCTCACCATCTTCATGTAGGATGATATCAAATCCATAGGCACCTAAATCAAAAGTCCTAGGAACTGAATCAAATCCTTCAACATCCTCATAATTTAAGCCATCACCATAATCGGTTGTTGTTGATTCAACATAGTATGCGAAGAAATCATATGTCTCAATAAAGAATGTATTTTCAGTAAAGTTAAAGATTGCGATCATTTCATATGTTTCCTCATCACCATCTTCATTTTCACCACTTACTTCATAAGTAATTGTTAAAATATCTTCTTCATATTCAAAGACAAGTTCATCAAACGCAATCGCACCTTCAAGTAATGCCAAGAATTCTTCAACACCAACATAAGGAACAGAACCACCAGTTACAAAGTAAGTATCAATTTGACTATCTTCTGTTACATATTCTGTACCTAGAGCTTCATAAATTAATGTTTGTTTTTCACTTACTTCAACTTCTTCTAATCCTGCAATCGTTAATTCAAAATAGTAGACTTCGAAGTATACGCCATTTTGTGCGCGTAGACGAACAATTACTTCAGCTTCTTCATGAATACCTGGGCGAATAAAGTTACCTGATGTACTTACAAATTGACTTTCTAAGTAGGACCAGCTAAATTGTGTGCCATTTTCACCTGTAGAAGGGAACGTATATTTTCTAACTGCAAGTGGCGTACTAGGAATATCTAATGCCTCAACATCCGTTCTTAGGTTATCAACAAGTTCGCGACTTTCTAAAACCGTTACTTTTCCATTAGCTGTTGCTGTATTACCGCTTTCATCAGTAACGGTATAAATAACGGTATAAACCCCCGGAACATCTAAATTAACATTCTCATCGTTATATATTAGTTTATTTGTAATATTTCCATCATAATTGTCTTGTGCTAGTGCACCTTCTAAATAATCTAAAGTTTCACCAAAATAGAACAATGTTGTTGGTAAAGAAATGACCGGTTTTGTAGCATCTCTAACAATGATTTTTACATTAAATACTGTTTCATTACCTGACGTATCTGAAACACTTAATACAAGTGTATATTCGCCAAGCACACTTAAATCAACCGCACTTAAATCAATATTCATACGATCTTTTATGTTGCCTTCTAAATTATCTGTTGCTGTAAAAGATGCAGATGTTCTTAAATAATTTTCAATAACAACTGGATCAATATGGACATTATACGTAAGTGTTGCAAGCCCATTAATAACTGGTGCTACAGTGTCACGTACTTTTACAGTTACAGTTAACTTTGTTTCATTGCCTGATTTATCAACAACACGATAAATAACTGCGTATGTACCAACTGTATCTAATTTAACATTTGAGTCATCGACAGTAACAATGTTTGTTAAATCGCCTTCTATTTCACTATATGCAGAAATATATTTCATATAGTCAATTGACGCAGTGTTTTGATCAACAGAAATTTGTTCTAACAATGTTAATACCGGTGCGAAAGGGTTAGCTTCTACGACGACATTAACTTTTTCCTCACCTACGTTACCAGATGCATCTGTAACACGGTAAACAAGCTCATAAGTACCCGCTTCAAATAAATCAACACCACTGTCATCTACAGTAATCGCATCTGTTAGAAAGCCATCATAGTTGTCTGTAGCGGTAATACCCTCTAAATAATTAGGCATATCACTACCAATAACGTATGTAATGTCCTCATGGCCAGTAATGACTGGTTTCGTTTTATCAACGACATTGACTTTTATAGTAACTTCTTTTTTATTGCCAGCAGCATCTGTTACTGTATACGTTACATCATATGAACCAACAACATTTACATCAACCTTTGAACTATCAACACTAATACTTGATGTTAAGTTTCCATCAACGTTATCGGTTGCTGTTACGTTTTGCAAATAGTCGATGGTTGACGTACTGCCAACTTCAATCTCAAAATTGGTTGTGCCTTCAATAACTGGTTGCTCCATATCTTTTGTATTACATGATACGAGAAATACAACAAGTAATAAAAGGACTAAGTATTTTAATCTTTTCATTTTTTCTCTCTTCCTTGCTTCAAATATATTTGATATTTATCATATCACATATACACCAAAAAAGAAGCATAAAATACTAAAAAGATAAAAGGACGCACATAAATACGTCCTATTCTTTACTTATTTTGCTTTATAAATTACTATTTTTCAAAAGCTGCTTTCATATAATCTGATGTAAAAATTGTGTTTGCGTCGTTCGTAAGAAGCACATCTTCTGTTTCTAAAACTTCGCTATTTAATACCAATTCAACAATGCTTGTTATAGCGATTTTATCTTTATTAAACGTTGAAATCGCATGTGACCGTTTACCAGCTACTGCGCCAATATTTAATGTAATATCCTCGACATCAATGACATCTACAGTAATCGTACCATTAACAACTGAGCGGTTAATATCTAAACTGTTATCTTGTTCACCTACAAGGCCTCCAATATTAAACGTACGTGTAACACTAGAACCTTCAACAAGTTCAAATGCATCATGCTTAAATGTAATTACGCCACTAAAGAACGCATTAGAACCAAAGGCCTTAACATTTACAAGGTTATTGCTTCCGGTACGACCTACAACACCACCAATATTCATAATTAACTTCGTGTTTTCAACTTTATTTGCAGAATTTGATGCAGATTTCATTGTTACTTCAGCAATGTTAAGATTGCCTGTTGCATAAATATCCGATAAGTTACTTGCCTTGTTATTGCGTAAGAAGCCAATTGCACCACCGATATAGAATAGGTGATTACGGTTTGAAGTTGCTGACAAAATTTGAACTTTTAAGTTTAAATCTGTCCCACTTGCAAGTTTGCTAAAGCTTGTACTTTCAGCGCTGGTTAGGTTTGGTGTACCACCAATTAATCCACCTAAATGGAAACTTCCACCACGCGCATACGTTGCATTAATAGTTGTATTTTCTGAACTTATATTTGTTGCTTTACCAACAAAGTATCCTACAGCTCCACCTAAGTAAACACTGCTTGATGTTGTTTGACTAACAATATTCACTGAACTATTTTTTATTACAATATTAGAGATAGATGCGTTAATATTATTTACTTGACCTGCAAGTAAACCTCCATAGAAAATACCATCAACAGTTAATGGTTTTTCATTTGTGCCTATTGTAATACTATCAATAACTAAGTTTTTAATTTCACCATAGTTTGTGACTCTTCCAAAAACACCTGTGTATGCATTGTAAGATTCTATATGATAGTTTTTGATTGCATAACCTTTACCATCAAAAACGCCTCTAAATTCTGTTACTTGATTTGCATTTGTAATTTTTACATCTTTAAAATCAATGTCGTTTGCAAGTTCATAGTTACCTTCAATGTCATTTTTAATATTAAAGAATTGTTCAACTGTTGATATTTTAATAACGACATCATCTTTTGTACGAATTTCTTCGTTATATAGTACAACTGGTTTTTTAAATGCTGTACCTTTAATTTTTAATGTATATGTTGTGTTTTTTGTTAAACTTGAAATACTAATGTTGTGTGTTTCAACTTCTAACTCTAAATTTTTAGTATAAACGATCTTTTCATCTTGATCGATTAATTCTAAAATAACTGCTTTACCTTCTAAGTTATGTTCTTCATCTGTTACTATAACGTCAAATTTAAGTGTCGTATAACCTTTTTCAATATTATCAATAATTATATCAACGTTGTGTGGTTTGTTTGAACCACAGGCAATCAAAATAAAGCTTAGCAATAATACAAATAATGTTAAGAGTAGTTTACGCATTGTTGCCTCCAAGAATATCAATTGTTTGTGTTAATCGTTTTAAGACAATATTTCTTCCAAGTAATGAAAGCGATACTGGTAAGCTAGGTCCGTGCATATCTCCTGTTGTTGCAATTCTTGTTGACATGAATAAAACTTTGCCTTTAACATTTGCTTCTTTACCCGTATCTTTAATTGCTTGTTCTAAAGATACTTTATCGAAAGCTTCATCTTTATCTAACACAGACTTGAATATTTTCAATAATTCTAATGATTGGTTTTCAACTAAGAAGTTTAATGCTTCTTCAGATAATTTAAAGTCATCATGGAAGAAGTTTTTATAGTATTCTGTAATTTCTCCGACATAAGATAAGCGGTCTTTAAACAATCCTACAAGTTCTAATAACCATGACTCGCTCTTAATTTCAATACCATCTTTTTCTAAATATGGTTTTACCATTTCAGCTAATGTATCATCCGTCAATGCTTTGATATAGCGCGAGTTAATAAATGTTAATTTATCTTTATCAAACATTGCAGGTGCTTTAGATAATCTCGTTGGGTCAAAAAGTTTAACAATTTCTTCTTTTGATAAAATTTCCGTTTCACTCTTAGGTGAGAAACCTAACAAACTAATGAAGTTAAACATTGCTTCTGGTAAATAACCTTTTTCTTCATATTGAGAGATGTATTGCATAACGTTATGATCACGCTTTGACAATTTTTTCTTTTGTTCGTTAACAATAATTGTCATATGACCAAATTGTGGTCTTTCCCATCCAAACGCATCATATACCATTAATTGTTTTGGTGTGTTTGTTATATGTTCTTCACCACGTAACACGTGCGTAATATCCATTAAGTGGTCATCGATAACTACAGCAAAATTATAAGTAGGAATGCCGTTATCTTTCATCATAATCCAATCTTCAACTTCGCTACTTTCAAATGTTAGCGTACCTCTTACTAAATCATTAAATGTGTATGTAACATTTTCAGGAACTTTAAATCGAATCGCATACTTATCGCTATTTTCGCGATATTCTTTGTATGCTAAACCACGTTCTAATAAATCATTTGCATATTTTTTGTATAAATCTAATCTTTCTAATTGGCGATATGGACCATAAGCTCCACCTTTGTCTGGCGATTCATCCCAAGTTAAACCTAACCAACTTAAATACTTAAGTTGTGAAGCCTCACCACCTGGAACGTTTCTTGAAGTATCTGTATCTTCAATACGAATAATAAAATCACCGTCGTAATGGCGTGCGAATAAATAATTAAATAATGCGCTTCTAGCATTTCCAATATGGAGTAATCCTGTTGGACTAGGTGCGTATCTAACACGTACTTTTTTCATTTTTATGTTCACCTCTTATATTGCATATCTATTATACGATATTTTTCGCAAATTTGTCTAATATTCTTAAAAGTTATATATTCTTATATAATTTCATTAAATTATCGAAAAATATAGAAAAAATAAAAAAGAAAGGGACCTACAAAGGGTCCCAAAACAATTAACGTTTAGAGAATTGTGGTGCACGACGTGCTTTCTTCAAACCATATTTCTTGCGTTCTTTTGAACGTGGATCTCTTGTAATTAAACCCGCTGGTTTTAAGATTTTTCTTAATTCTGGATTAATTTCTAACAATGCGCGTGTAATACCTAAACGGATTGCACCAGCTTGTCCTGTTAATCCACCACCGTTTACATTAACTGTGATATCATATTTTCCTTCTGATTCAGTTAATTGTAAAGGTTGTACAACGTCAAGTCTTGTAGCTGCTGATGGGAAATATTCATCAAATTCGCGACCATTAACAATGAATGCGCCTTTACCTGATGTTAGAATAACTCTGGCAACTGAACTTTTACGACGTCCTGTACCAAAATATTGTACTTTGTCTTTTGCCATAATTAGACCTCCATTACTTTAGGTTGTTGCGCTTGGTGTTTATGATCAGGACCAGCATAAACAAATAATTTGTCAGCCATTTGACGTCCTAATTTTGTATGTGGCAACATACCAATAATTGCTTTTTCTACCATACGTGTTGGGAATTTAGCCATCACGTCTTTTGCAGTTGTACTTGTTAAACCACCAGCATATCCTGAGTGACTATAGTATAGTTTTTTATCCCATTTTTTGCCAGTTAATGTAATTTTTTCAGCGTTAATAACGATAACATAATCACCTGAATCTACATGTGGAGTGTAGGTTGGTTTATGTTTACCTTTTAAAACTGATGCAACTTCTGTTGCTAGGCGACCTAGCGTTTTGTTAGTTGCGTCGACAACGTACCATTCACGAGTAATTGTCTGTGCATTCGCCATATATGTTTTCATGTTCATTCTCCTTATTATATTAAATATCCATAAGGGCTTGTGGAAATTTATCTTTTTAAAACGTACCTATCATATATTACTATATGTATGTCACTTTGTCAATCTTTTTTAATTAAAAATAAACTTTCATTTCATTTACATCAAAATAGACCTTTTCGTCCTTTGAGGTTGGTATGTTTTTACCAACAAAATCCGCTCTAATCGGTAGTTCTCTATGCCCGCGATCAATAAGTACGGCAAGTTCAATCTTGCTTGGTCTACCTGTATCTATAAGGGCATCCATAGCAGCTCTAACCGTGCGTCCTGTAAAGAGAACATCATCAATTAAAAGAACATTTTTCCCTGTACTATCGAAGGTGTTTTTTTGGTCATTGTTTTGTTTTAAATCATCGCGATAATTTGTTATATCAATGGCATATAAAGGAACTTCAACATCTGAAAAACGATGAATATTGCCTTGTAGTATTTTAGCAACACTATATCCTTTATTTAATATACCGACAAGTATCAAATTACTTAAATCATCATTACGTTCAATAATCTCGTGTGCGATTCTTTTAAGTGTTCTTGATAACTGATCTTTATCCATAATTTCTTTCATAGTAACCTCCATATGTATTATCTATTATAACAAAAAAAGATGGCGGGTGCCATCTTTCATTTACGGTTTTATGTATTGTTAAAACCAAACCGACATTAACACAAAGTATAAGATAAATAATACGGATGTTCCATATACAATTGGATGCACTTCTTTTCCTTTGCCTTGAATTAGTTTAACAAGTGCATAGAAAATAAATCCAAACGCAATGCCATCTGCAATTGAACCCGTTAAAACCATCATTAAAATAACCATGAAGCTTGAAACAGAACTTGCTAAATCACTCCAGTCAATTTCGCCAATTTGTTTGGACATTAAAACACCTACGTACACAAGCGCACCAGCGGTAACTGCACTTGAAGTAAACACATTAAATACTGGGAACAACACAAGTGATACTAAAAATAAAACTGCTACAACTATGCTTGAAAAACCTGTTCTAGCACCAGATTCAACACCTGTAGTTGACTCAACATAAGATGTAATTTCTGGCGTACCTAAAGTTGAACTTATAACTGTACCTACAGCATCAGCAAATAGTGCTTTATCGATGTTTTCAATTTGACCATTTTCATCTTCTAAATTTGCAGATTTTCCAACAGCAATTAAAGTGCCAGCCGTATCAAAAATATCAACAAACACAAATGCAAAAATAACGAATAAAATTTCAATGATATTATGGCTAGAAAAGAGTGTTTTAAAGCCGTCAAAAACTCCAACGAATGCGACACTCTTAATATCTTTTAATGGACTATAATCAAAGATGCCAAACTCTGGAATACCGAAGTTTGTAAGACCAAATCCATAACGCATAATAATGCCTAATAGGCATGTTCCTAAAATCGAAATAATAAATGAAAAATGTGAGATTTTTTTATTGATTGCAGAAACTAAGACAATGAGCACAATACTAAATAAAGATAATAAAACGACTGGGTCAGAAAAATCACCTAAACTAAACCCATTTACAGGATCCATTTTAAAAACATTGGTTAAGCGAAGACCTACAGTAGCGATGAAAAAACCGATACCCGCGCCAATAGCCGCTTTTAAACTATTTGGAATTGCGTTAATTAATGTTTTTCGAACATTTGTAAATGTTAATGCTAAGAAGATTAATCCGCCAATAAATGAAACCGCGAGCGCTTCTTGCCATGTAAAACCTTTGCTTAAAACGATTGTTACAAAAAATGCATTGACACCCATACCAGGTGCTAATGCAACTGGCAATTTAGCAACAAGTGCCATGAGTATTGTAGCAAGCACAGAACCTAAAGCGGTTGCGACAAACACAGCACCGTAAGGTATTAAAATACCACTTGCTTCATTGCCACTAAAGCGACCACTTACAATACCCGGATTAACTACTAAAATGTAGCTCATCGCTAAAAATGTTACAACACCACCGACAAATTCTTTTTTGAAGTCGGTTTTGCGTTCATCAAACATGAAGAACGCACGAATCTTTTGAATAAATCCCATCTTTATTCTCTTCCCCTTTTTTGTTTTTTGTACTCAAAGTATTCATAAAAAATAAAAAAACCACAAAATGTGGTTTCTACATAACTATGAAAACGAAAAAAGGACTGTTTTCATCGTAGTCGCGAATTTCACGGAATCGCGGTAGAAACTTGATCACCACATTAGATCAGATATACGATATATTTTGAATACGAGGCTATTATAACAAATGAATGATACCTTGTAAATAATTCTTTTGCATTTTAAAAAATGAAAAGGCTTACTTTAGAATTATCCTCTAAAATAAGCCTTGCGTTTGAAGTTAAGCAATACGTTTACGTTTGAAATTACCAGCAACTAGCTTCACTGGTTTTGCAACAACAAACGCTTTTGGATCTAAATTCTGCACCATATGTAAAAGTGTTTCTAATTCATAAGATGAAATAACAACCATCACAAGTGTTTTCTCATGATGTGAAAATGCACCTTCTACTTTTGATAACGTTACACCACGATAAACCTTATGTAAGATTTCGTCTACTAATACTTTTGGTGAGTCTGTAATTATTTCAACCGATAAATGTTGATAGGATGTGTGGAGTTTATCCGTCATAATCGTAGAAATGATAATTCTCAATGCTGTATACGATACAACGAGTCCCCCCATAATCGTTACGCCATTAACGGTTTGGCCATTCATAATAATACCACCACCAACAGCAATCGATACATTCATTAACATGGAGAAAAAGCCAACAGATTTTCCACCTTTAAATGCGAAGTATTGGGCGAGAATATCAAGACCACCTGTTGAAGTACCGTACTTTAATGCACCACCTGTTCCCACACCAATTAATAGACCCCCAAGAATGGTTGCCGCTAAAACATGTTCTTCAGTGTTTAAGCCTAGGTTGATTTTTGGCATCCAACCAATAATTGTTGCCTGAATGATTACTGAAATAATACTATAGATGGTAAATCGATGCGAAACACCAAACCAACCTACAAGTAAAATTGGAATATTAACTATAATAATGAAAATAGACATATACGTACTTGAGCTTTGTTCGTCCATAATACGTAATTTGTATACAAACAAGTCACGAGTTACTTGGGCAATACCTGGAATACCACCTGTATAAAGCGATATTGCAGCGCCTTCTAGAAACCACGTAACACCAAACCCATAAATAATCGTAAAAATAACAACCGCAACTAGGCGTTTGATTTCTGGTTGGTAGACAGATTTAAATTTTTCGCTCTTGAAAAATTCAGCAATTTTATTCATTGATATCCTTTGTAATCTCCTCGATTTTTTTATCCATATCATATCGTTCAAATAGAACTGTCGCCTTTTCTAAGTCTGTGCTTTCTAATTTACCAAATGCATCTAGTGACTCAAATGATAAATCACTTACTTTGATAAATGAAGCGATTTTTTCTGCTGTTTCTGGTATGTATGGTTGTAACAACACCGCGATAAAGCGAATGGTTTCCATAAGTGTATACAACACTTGGTCTAATTCGTCTTGTTTCGTTTCATCTTTAAACAATGCCCATGGCATTGCAAGATCAATAAATTTATTGGCGCTTCTTGCAAGTTTAACAACAACTTCTAGTGCATCTGAAACTTTATATACATTCATAAGATCTCGCATTTCACCTAATGCAGATAAGGCCTCTTCTTTTAAATTAAGTTCAAAATCTTTTGTTAGTTCAACTTTCTTTAAATGTCCATCTCTGTATTTGTGAACCATGCCAATGGTACGATTTACTAAGTTACCGATAGTATTTGCAAGGTCACTATTGTTTCTTTCAATTAACAACTCATAGGTAATGTTTCCATCTTGAGCATACGGAATTTCATGTAATACATAATAGCGTATAACATCAACTGAAAAATGTTTCACTAAGAAATCTGTGTACATAACATTACCTGTTGATTTGCTCATCTTTAGTTTATCGAATAATATCCAAGGATGTCCAAAAATTGTTTCAGGTAATGGTAAATCTAATGCCATTAACATAATTGGCCAATAAATTGTATGAAATCTTAAAATGTCTTTACCAATTAAATGTACATTTGCTGGCCAATATTTTTTAAATTGCTCCGTAAGAGGTTTATCTGGATGATAACCTAAACCTGTAATGTAGTTTGATAAGGCATCAATCCATACATAAATCACATGACCCTTTGCAAAAGATACTGGAATCCCCCATTTAAAGGACGTTCTTGAAATGCATAAATCAGGAATATCAGCTTTTAAGAAGTTTTGAAGCATTTCGTTTTTTCTTGATTCAGGCATAATGAAGTTTTTGTTTTGTTCAATATGTTTAATTAAGCGGTCTTGATATTTTGATAATTTAAAGAAATACGCTTCTTCACTTGTCCAAACCGGTTTATCGCCGTTTGGTGCAAGTCCATTAACAATATCCGTTGGATTAATAAACGCTTCTTCAGCTAGCGAATACCAACCTTCATATTTCCCTAAGTAAATATCTCCATTATCATATAGTTTTTTAAAAATTGCTTGAACTCTTTCTTTATGGTCTTCATCCGTTGTACGAATGAAACGGTCATACGAAACATTCATCATGTCATAAATACGACGTATCTCATATGCAATTTGATCCACATATACTTTAGGTTCAATTTCATTAATTTGTGCTTTTAGTTCAATTTTTTGACCGTGCTCATCTGTTCCCGTTTGGAATAATACATCATAGCCATCAAGTCTTTTAAATCGGGCAATTGCATCAGCTAAAATCGCCTCATAGACATTACCAATATGAGGAACTGCTGAACCGTATGCGATTGCTGTTGTAATATAAAATGTGTTTTTCATTGTAAACCTCCTAAAAAAATAAAATCCTCAGACAAAAAAAGTCTAAGGACGAAAATTATTCGCGGTACCACCTTAGTTCTAGAATTATATTCTAGCACTCGTTTAAGATTGGCTCCAAAACCATCTTCAACAAATGATTGGTTTGTTTTCACCACCCACAAACTCTCTATAAACAACCCTTTTGTCTACTCATTTCTTCACAGCCTATTTCGTTCATCTTTATTATATCAAAGGGATTGGATAAATCAAGTATTTTCAATTTTTATCTTCTGATAAACTTCTCTTTTCGGAATACCTAACTTTTCTGCTGTTAATTTTAAAGCATCCTTCGGATCAATCCCATTTTTTACCATAGTGTTATAAACATCATTAATCGTTAAATTACTTAAATCTTCGGCAAAGCCTTCAACAACTAGCGTATATTCTCCTCGTGTATCAAGTTCCATGGTTTGTACGCTTTCTAAATCGCTTCTTATAATCGTTTCAAACTTTTTAGTAAGTTCTCTTGCTAAACTGATTTTACGATTACCAAACACTTCATACATGACTTCAAGTGTTTCTTTTATACGATTTGGTGACTCATAAATAATAAGCGTTGTTTCGTATAATTTATATTTATTAAGCTCATCTTTCATCGCTTTTTGTTTTTTTGGTAAAAAACCGATAAATGTAAATGGTTGCGCAATCAATCCCGAGGATACAAGTGCTGTTAATGCCGCACTAGCTCCTGGAATACCGACAACATAAAAGCCATTTTCAACGACACTTTGAACTAAATCATTGCCCGGATCACTTACTAAAGGTGTTCCAGCATCACTAATAAGTGCAAGATTCTTCCCCGCTTCTAATAAATTTAAAATAATCGGTATTTTTTCAAATTTATTATGTTCGTGATAACTTTGATAACTTGTCTCAATGCCGTAGTGATTTAATAAAACTTTGGATGTTCTTGTATCTTCTGCAAAAATCATATCCACACTTTTTAAAATTTCAACAGCGCGATACGTCATATCGCTTAAATTACCAATAGGTGTTGAAACAATATATAGTGTTGGTTTGTTTTGCGTAAAACTATTTTGCATTAAAAATTCACAATCCTTTTAGCACGTTCTTTAATATCGCGTTCTTCAAATATAATTTGCATCAATTGTTTTTTCTTTAAATCGCTAATTTCAAAACGTTTACGTAAATCTTCTAAAAAGAAGTGTTCAAGTGTGTTATATAAGTCATCAAGCATAATTAATTTAAGTAAGTTTAAATAAACAATGTTTTTTACTGGTGTTGCTGCCTGTTCAAAAAATGCGATTGTATCTTCCAAATCTGCACTTAATGAAAATGTATATTCTTTAATAATACCCTCACCAACTTCAGCTAACATAACGTTCAATAAACGCTGTTCGAAGTTTGTTGGCTCACCATCAACAGCGACCATATGCATTGCTAAGTCTAAAAACTTTAATTTTTCTTTTCTCGATAAAATACTTAATAACATGGCACTTCTCCTTTATATACTTTATTCATTTCGTTTGTAAATTTATTATTTTCATCGTATATGATAAGTGGTGACTCAATTTTTACCCCACCTAATTTTCCACCTTTATGTGCTTCAATTAAAACATGATTACATGGTCTGTCTTTTTTCGGATAAACAGGACGCATTCTTTTTATTCCAAATCCATACTTTGTACATAACATCATAATTTCATCAAGTCTTTCAGGTCTATGAATAAACGTTAACAGACCTCCATGTTTTAATAGTTCCCCACTTTTTTTAATAAATGCTTCAAGGGTTAAGTGAACTTCAAAGCGCGCGATTAAGCGTTCGTTATCTTCACTAACATGGCCTTTTGTACTCATTTTAAAAAAGGGAGGATTAGAAATAATCATATCAACTTTTGGATCTTGAAAATCTTTGAAGTCCATATTTAAAATACTAATTTTAGAATCCAGATGATTTCGCTTAACGTTAGCTACTGCCGTTAAAAAGCGCTTTGTTTGAATTTCAAGTCCGGTAATTTTTGCAGTTGATATATCATTAATATAAAACAATAAAACCCCATTACCTGTCCCGACCTCTACAATATGCTTTACATGTTTTGGAATATTCATAAAATCAGCAAGTAATAACGTATCTAAATTAAATGCTTCATTTTTTGATTGCTTAATTTCAATATTTAAGCCGAAAAGCTTTTTAAGCATTATTGCGTCTTACCTCTTCTAACGCTAACCAAGCAGCTGGTTGTTCTTCATCATCAAAACGAACTTTAACTTTTTGGCCTAAGATATTAACTTGCATGACTTGGGCACCACCGAGTTCGGTTGTAACACGCTCACCTAAATCTGGTAAATTTTGTTTAAGTTCTGTATAAACGTCATCTTCATATTTAATACAGCATAGCAGTTTCCCACATGCACCAGATATTTTTTGTGGGTTTAATGCGATGTTTTGATTTTTAGCCATTTTAATGCTTACAGCATCAAACTCGCCAATAAACGTTTGACAACATAAAATCAAGCCACAAGGGCCTATACCACCAATAAGTTTTGCGCCTTCACGTGAAGATATTTGTCTAAGTTCAATTTTTGTACGATAGTTTTCATTAAGTATTTTTACAAGTTCACGGAAGTCTACACGTTGTTCACTTTCAAAGTGAATCGTTAATTTTTTGCGATCAAGCGTGTACTCAGCAGCAAGAATTTTAATGTCTAAATTTATGGTACGAACAATTTCTTTTACTTCTTGAACAATGATTTCTTCATCGCTATTGTTTTTTTCAGAAGTACATAAATCTTCTTTTGTAGCAATTCTTAGTACTGGTTTTAAGGTATTTATAATTTCAGAATCATCGACTTCTTTAAGTTGATGTACACGACCAATTTCAATACCTTTAATCGTTTCTACAACAACAAATTGTTTTTCCTCTAAATCAAGTCCATTTAAAGAAAAATAATATTTTTTTCCGACTTCACGGAATTGAATAGCTGCAACTTTCAAACTCTCACCTCTGATTCTCCATATAGATTGCAAGTTCATTCATTGCTAAATCTAATTGGATGTAATATGTTTGTTTCATAATTGTTTCTTTGACTTTATCAACAATTTTATCGAGTGTTTCCAAAGATAACATTTTACTTGTTTCGATAATCACTGGTTTTAAGTGTTCAAACACTAATTTTTGATTCACTTTAAAATGTACGACATCAAGTAAATAAACTAAAAGTAAATCTAAAAAGTTTTGGAAAACATTACGGTCTGTAACGATTGGATAACTATTTTCAAAAACAAAGAGTTTTAAACTCTCATTGATTTTCGAATACGTTTTAACAAAGTCTTTAAAAAACCGAATGAGTTCTAAAATGTTTGGATTTTCACTTAACAGAAGTGCTTCATCGACGCTTTTTGTTAAATAAACTAAGTATTCGGATAACTCGACGTCTATACCTTCATTGATAAACTCTGATTTTATTGTATCTTCAAAAATTTCTGGCATGTGTACAATTTGTGCACGAGAGATAATTGTATCTAAAATGGATTCAATAGATGTTGTTAATAAAAGCCCATAAACGTTGTTATTTTCTGGCTCTTCCATAAACTTAAGTAGACTATTTGCCGCACTTGTACTCATCTTTTCAATATCTTTAATAATATATACTCTTGGCCCACCTAATAAAGATGTTTTTGAAAACTCTTGTTGGAGTTGGATAATTTGTTCTTTTTTAATTGATAACCCATCGGGCTCAATAAAGTATACTTGAGGCATTTCATTTTTATAAATTTGTGCTTTCGTATGCGCATTGTTTTTACCAACAAGTAAATATGCAACTTCATACGCCAATTTTTGCTTATTAGAGCCTTTAGGTCCACTAATTAAATAAAGATGTGACATACGATTGTTTTCAATAACTTTTTGAAAATATATAAGTTGATCTTTCATAACATCTTCCGTAAATGTACTAAAACGCGTTCGTATATATCATCAACAGTGCCATCACCATCGATTGTAATAATACGTTCTGGATACATTTTAGCCACTTCTAAATAACCGTTTCTTACCTTTTCGTGAAAACTTAAAGCCTCATTATCTAAGCGATCGCTTTTTCCACGATTTTTCGTACGTGCTAAACCATCCTTGGGTTCAACATCAATATAAAATGTCACATCCGGCATATAATTTAACGCATAGTCGTTAATTTTTAATATGAACTCAACACCTAAATCGCGCCCAAACGCTTGATACGCGATCGAAGAATCTAAAAAGCGATCCGTAATAACGATGTCGTGTGTCTTTAGTTTTTCTTTAATAACTTCATCAATATGTTCAGCACGAGAAGCTGCAAATAATAATGCCTCCGTGTGAAAACTCATATTTGAATTATTGTCTAACAAGATATGGCGGATCGCTTCACTTATTTTTGTTCCCCCTGGTTCTCTTGTTACATAAACGCTTTTGTTTGCCTTGATTAATGTTTCCTTTAATTTGTTAATAACAGTCGTTTTACCGCTACCTTCGCCACCCTCAAATGAAATAAACATTATTTAACCCCCTTGTAGTATACATTTGTCAAAAATAATCCCCTTGCTTCAGCTGTTTTAGATGCTAATAAGCGATTTTTTTCATTGAATAATCGATCGATAATGTCGATATCTTTTTTGTGTGTTGCAATATCAATGATAACGCCCATCATCGAGCGTACCATATATCTTAAAAAACTTTTACCCGTAAAGATGAACTGATAGTGCTTGCTTGTTTCTCTAACAACAATACTATCTACCGTTCGTACAGTTTCCTTACCTTTTGTTAGTTTTGTAAATGCTATATAATCGTGTGTGCCAACAAGCTTTGTCGTAGCTTCTTTGGCTTTTTCAATATCAAAGTTTTTAACATAAACTTCGTATCTTTGGGTAAACGCCGTTGATGGATGTTTTGCGATTACATACGTATATTTTTTCTTTTTCACACTATAACGAGCATGAAATGTATCACTTACTTTTTTTAGACTAACAATCCTTATATCTAACGGTAATCTTTTATTTAATCCTTCTATAAATGTTTTTTCTTCTATATCGTAAGGAAAGTCAAAGTGAAAAGGATGTCGTTTTGCATGTACACCCTTATCGGTTCTTCCTGAACTTACAATTGGTACGACTTGCTGAGTCATGTTTTTAAACGCGTTTTCGATTTTTTGTTGAATTGTAAACACGTTTTCTTGTTTTTGAAAGCCATGATAATTTGAGCCATCATAACTTACAAATGCCAAATATCTCATAAGACGTATATCCTTGCAAGAATCATACCAGCAAGAAGTAATACAGCCATACTAATAATAAAATAATCACCAACACTTATTTTGAATTGATCAATACGTGTACGCTTTTGGCCTACAATATACCCGCGAGCTTCCATCGCATTTCCTAAATCTTCTGCCCGCTTAAATGAAATGACAAAGATAGGTATTAATAAAGAAATGATTTGAACAATCTTTTCTTTTAATTTACTTTCATTAAAATCAACGCCACGTGAAGCCTGAGCTTTCATAATTTTTTCTGTTTCTTCAAGTAATGTTGGAATGTATCGCAATGTTAGGGATAACATCATCGCAATAATTTCAACCGGTACTTTAATTAATTTTAATGGTGACATTAAAGCTTCCATACCAAAATTGATATCGGTAGTTGTTGTCGTAAACGTTAAAAGTGATGTCAAAATAATAACTGTTACAATTCTTAAAAATAAGAATGAGGCTTTTAATAAACCTTCGCCTGTAATAATAAAATCATACGAATAAAAGTTAACAATATTTAGTGCATTAATCGATTGAATAGCAAATATTGCTGCAACCGTTAAGATGAAATATAAAATACGGAAAGGTATACGTTTCTTTGTTACGTTATATAAAACAATTAAACCAACAATGATAAGTACTGTAATAAGTGATAAATGATTTTTTGTATCAAGTATCGTTCCATATTGTGTTCCACGTTCATAAAACAACTGAATAAAAAATGTAAACGTTAATAAGAAAACAAGCGGCCTTAAACCTCTTAAAACTTTACCTAATGGAATTTTTGAAGACTTTGTTAGTGTCAATGAAAAGAACACTAAAAATAACATCGTTCCTACAGCATACGGATTTGATGAGATTGGTACTAAAAATACTGTTACCAGTAAAAAGATTAAACTAATGATTTTTATTCGTGGATCCATTTTATGGAGCCATGAATGTCCATGTATATATTGACCAATTGTAATGTTATTCATAGAACGCCTCTAAATACTTAATCAAATCCCTCTCACTGTATTGTGGTACATAAGGAATGCCTAAGGTTTGATTTAAGTGCTTCAAAATTTTAATAGGTGTTGGAAAGTCTAAATAAAAATCAATAAAATTAGGATGCTCAAAAAGCTCCTCTTTTTTTCCATCAAAAACGACATAACCATCTTTCATAACGATAATTCGTTTTGCATATTCACTCACAATGTCCATATCATGCGTAATTAAAACAATCGTCTTGTTTTCTTCTTCATGAATTTTTTTGAACATATCCATAAATTCGTTTCGACCTTTCGGGTCAAGTCCTCTTGTTGGTTCATCTAAAACTAAAATTTTCGGTTCCATTGCAAGAATCCCCGCAACAGCAACTCTACGCATTTGTCCACCACTAATTCGAAATGGTGATTGTTCATATAAGCTTTCAGGAATACCAACTAAGTTTGCTGCAGTTTTTGCTTTTTTAAGTGCATCTTCTTCGCTATCTTTAAAGTTTTTTGGACCAAACATAATATCTTTTATAATTGTTTCTTCAAACAACTGATATTCTGGAAATTGAAAAACGAGACCTACTTTTTGTCTCAAGTGATTGATCTTCGCTTTTTTAGGTTGTGGTAAAACAGTATTAAAAACTTCAACGGTACCGCTTGTTGGTACTAATAAAGCATTCATATGTTGAACAAGTGTTGATTTACCACTACCGGTGTGTCCAACAATGGCAATAAATTCGCCTTTGCCATCAATATTTAAATTCACATCCATAATGGCATCATATTTACTTTGAATGCCCTTGTATGTGTGACTTACATTTTTGAATTGAATTCCCATAGTGCCTCCAGTAAAGCCTTTGGAGCTTTTTTATTTTTAAAATGATTATAAACGCTTAATGCTTGTGGCACTTCAAGATTACTCGATTTTAATAAATCAACCTCTTTAAATACTTCCTGAGGTATTCCTTGCAATATAAGTTCACCTTGTTTTAGTACAAATAAGCGATCTGATAAGCCGGCAAACGCTAAATCATGTGTAATTGTAATAACCGTTTTATTTCGTTCTTTATTCAGACGTTTAATAAGTTCAACAATTTCGTTTGTTCCTTGCGGATCTAACATTGATGTTGCTTCATCAAGAATGATGATGTCTTGTTCCATTGCGAGTATTCCTGCAAGAGCTACTCGTTGCTTTTGTCCACCAGATAAATGATGTGGTGCATGTTCTAAAAAGTTTTCCATCGATACGACTTTTGCATATTCTAAAACTTTTTCTTCCATTTCCTTTGAATCCATCATTTGATTTTCAAGACCAAAAGCGATGTCGTGACGGACGGTAACACCAATAAACTGATTATCAGGATTTTGGAATACAATCCCTACTTTTTTTCGTATATCACCGAGGTTTTTCATGTTCATCGTTAAACCGTCAACGATGATTTCACCTTCGTTTGCTTCTAACAATCCAATAAGTAATTTTGCGAGTGTCGATTTACCAGATCCATTATGACCTAAAACAGAGACCCATTCGCCTCTTTTTATATCTAAACTTACATTTTTTAATACTTTTTGGTTACTAGAATATGAAAAACTTAAATTTTTAATTTCTATCATAAAGCCACCTGCATTTTCCTATAAACATTATAGCATAATTAAACCCGTTTTTTTATAACATACTTTTATAAAAGTATATACGTTTATATAAATTGTTAGAATTCTTTTAAATAATCGTTTATAATAGGTATGTGATAAAAAAGGGGGCATCATTATGATTATACATGCAGACAAAAGTAATTTCGATACAATTGTCTTAAAAAGCGAGCTACCAGTTTTGGTGGATTTTTGGGCACCATGGTGTAGACCATGTCAAACAGTTTTACCTGTTTTAGAAGCATTAAGTCGTGATTTAGATGGCATCGCTAAAGTTGTTAAAGTGAACGCCGATGAAAATCCTACACTTGCTGCTCGATATAAAATTATGAGTATTCCGACATTCATTGTCTTTAAAAACGGTGAAATAACAAATCAAACAATCGGTATTCACACGAAAGACAATTTAAAAAAATTGTTGGAATTGTAACATGTTCGATTGTATTATTGTAGGTTTAGGACCTGCTGGCATTTCTGCTGCCATCTATTTGAATCGAGCAAACAAAGATGTTGTTGCTATTGGTAAAGATTACGGCATTCTTGGTAATGGCTCTCACATCATTGAAAACTATTATGGCTTTGAACCAATTAGCGGAAAAAAGCTTATTGAAAAAGGGATTCAACAAGCAAAAAAATTAAACATTCCGATACACTTTGAAAGTGTTGTATCTATTGATTATGATGCTGAAAAATTCACTGTGGAAACCGATAAAACCGTTTATGAAGCCAAAACATTATTGCTTGCAACCGGAAGAAGTCAACAAAAACTAAATGTTAAAAACTTTCATAAGTATACTGGTAAAGGTATTAGTTTCTGTAGTATATGTGACGGTTTTGCATTTAGAAATAAGCGTATTGCTGTTGTTGGATATAATTTCTATTTAGCTCATGAACTTAAGTACTTAGAAAATATAACGAAAGATATTACGATATTTACAAACGGTAAAAATATAGAGATTGAAACATCTTATCCTGTTATCTTTGATGAACTCATTGAAATACATGGTAATGATGTTTTAACGGGTATACAAACAAACACCAATTTCTTTGAACTTGATGGCATGTTTGTTGCTATTGATACACCATCAAGTTTAGAGTTTACAAAAACACTTGGAATTATTAGTGATAAAAACAGTGTTGTTGTTGATGATAACTACATGACAAACATTGAAGGTTTATTTGCTGCCGGAGATATTATCGGAGGTAAACTACAAATTTCAAAAGCCGTTTATGACGGTATGCAAAGTGCGTTTGGAATAATCAATTACTTAAGAATAAAAAAAGGTCCTTTAAAATAGGTGGTGGCAAGTAAGAAACACCCCTGTCAAGAGGATGGTGGCAAAACACCGCTTTAAAAAACATGGTGGTACGCCACCATCATTTGGACAGCTATTAATTAGCCACCATCTATTTTATATAACTTAAAAAAATAAGAATTCGAAAATTCTTATTTTTTTTATATCTTATAATTTTTTATCGTCAATACTATTTAAATAAGCTTCAAGTGGTTCCAAGATTTTCGCAACCGTTCCAGATACAAATGGGTTTTTTAAATTTGACTTTTTAAGTAAGTTTAAGAAACTTTGTGAGCCGCCTAATCGGCATAGCGCAAGATAATCTTGGAATGCTTTTGCATGATTTTCTCTTGATTTTACCCAGAATTGGAATGCTACTACTTGAGCAAGTGTATAGTCGATGTAATAGAATGGTGATCCAAAAATATGGCCTTGTCTAAACCAGAACCCACCTCTTTCAAGGAATGCATCATCATCGTAATCTTTGAATGGCAAATATTTTTTCTCTAATGTGCGCCACATATCTTTACGTTCTTTTGGCGTAACTTCAGGATTTTCATAAACAAAGTGTTGGAACTCGTCTACTAATACACCATATGGTAAGAATGAGATTGCGTCTGCTAAGTGTGAGAATTTGTATTTGTCAGTATCTTCTAAGAAAAATTCATGTACCCATGGCCATGCTAAAAATTCCATACTCATTGAATGAATTTCTGCAGCTTCCATTGTTGGCCAACGATAATCCGGTAATAAATCTTTTGATTGATAAACTTGGAATGCATGACCAGCCTCATGTGTTAAGACGTCAACGTCATGTGCTGTTCCATTGAAGTTAGCAAAAATAAAAGGTGCATTATATCCAGGAATAAACGTACAATATCCTCCGCCAGCTTTACCTTTTTTGCTATCTAAATCTAATAGGTCGCCTGATACCATAAACTCAAAGAATTCATGTGTTTCAGGTGACATTTCTTTATACATATTTCGTGCTTTTTCGACTTGCCAAGCGCGGTCACCTTTTGGTGTTGGATTTCCGGTTAAGAATGATAAAGCTAAGTCATAGCTCTTCATGTCTTTAATACCTAAACGTAAACCTTTTCTTTCTGTAAGTTTTGTAACAAACGGTACAACAACTTCAAAAATTTGGTCACGATAGTTTTTAACATCTTTTGCGTTATAGTCAGTTCTACCAAAACGATCATAACCTAACTGAACGAAGTTTTCATAACCTAATTTTTTAGCAATTTGTGTACGAACCTTAACCATATCATCATAGATACGATCAAATGTCTCTTCGTTATCTGCAAAAAACTTTGATACTGCTAATTGTGCTCTATGGCGTGTGTCTCTATCTTTACTTTGTACAAAAGGAGCCATTTGACTTAAATTGTAAACACCACCATCAAACTCGATTTGTGCACTTGCAGTTAATTTAGAATACTCGGTTGATAACTTGTTTTCAAGTTGCAAATCTTCAATGATTTCAGGTTTGAATGTTTTTCTTGCAAGTTCTCCTTGTTCAAATAACAATGTGCCTAATTCATTTTCTAATGCCTTGCGGTGTTTTGAATTAAGTAATTTTTCTAAGAAAATATGAGAATATTGTTGAAGCTCAGGTCCTTTTTCATCGAAGAACGCTTGTTCTTGTTCATAGAATGGATCTGTTGTATCTAAACTATTGCGAATGGATGCAAGCACTGCGTGTTGTCCTATACGTTCATTAATCTCATAATATTTATGTATAGCATTTAATTCCGTGTCGTAATCTTTATCAGTACCAATTTGCTCTAATACAGCTTCTACTTCTTTTTTAAATAAATCTAAATCAGGTCTTTCGTATTTAAACTCGCTGAATTTCATTTTTCCGTTCCTCCTGAAAATTTTTGTTTTTTAAATACAACATAATGTCTTTTCTTGTAACAATACCAATAAATAAGTTACGATCATCTAAAACTGGTACAAAGTTTTGATTAATTGCAATCTCTACTAACTCATTCATATCTGCCGTAATCTTGATGGCTTTGTTATCTTTTCTTCTTGGTAAATCTTTAATTTTGATTTGTGTTGCTTTTGTCATATCAAAATTAAGATCCCGTTTGAGATACCATAAAATATCACCTTCACGTAAAATTCCAACATATTTACCACTTTCGGTAATAACTGGAACTGCCGTGTATTGATGATACTCCATTTTTTCAAGTGCTTGTCTTATTGTAAAATCCTCATAAATATAAGCCACTTTCTCCTTGGGTATCAAATTAAATAAAATGTTCACAACAATCATCCTTTTTTGTTTTTAGTGCTTTTATACACTTTTTTTACTGCTTTTTTTGTTTTCTATATAGGAATCTACACCGATACTCATAAGTGCGCCAACACCTAATCCTATAATGAGTAGACCGATTGCTGCCACAACTAAACTAGTTGTATTACCGATTCTACCCGTATCGCTGTAGTTGTATGTTAAGCGTGTATAATCGTTTAAATAACTGCTGTAGAATTTATTAAAATCTAGAGTAAATTTATTTAAATTGTTTCTATAACTTGTAAATAAAAATTGCAAGTTTGGTGATGTGGAAATAGATTTAGGTTCATCAATTTTTCGTTGAAGTACGGTAATTTCTTGTTGTAACTCAACACGTTGTTTTTCTGTTTCAGCAATCAATAACGCAAGCTCGCCGACATCGCCTTGAGCATTATTTAAAATAAGATGATATTGAATTAAGATATTATCTAAATGTTGTTTTCTGTATAGTGCAGATTCTAATTCCTTTTCAAAAATAAAGACACTTGCAGAATGATTTTTCACATAACCTTCGTCATTAATAATGTTTATTAAATCTGTTGGTGAAACAACTTTTGATGCCCAGTTGTTTATTTCATCAATCTTATTTCGAACTTGATAGTTATCAACTTCAATTTCTCCATAGTTTGTCATAAAAACGTTGTGAGCTGTAATTATTCTACTAAGTTGTCTCGAGAAGATACGTAGTTCTTCCACATATTCTGTCGTAGAATCAATTAAATCCAATTCATTAATAATGTATGGATAACTATTTTTTTGAATAACAACTTCTAATTGATTGCCAAGTAAGTCTTTAATAAAATCAATCGCAAGCTTATAGTTATTATCAAACAAATGTAACGGTAAATTTAAAACATAGTTTTTACCTTTAATAACAGTGTTTTCACCACCGTTTTCCCCATCCGTTTTAATGCCTGTGTTACGGTGCTCACTTATTTTAACGACGTCAATATTATTATATTTCGGGTCACTTTCTTTTACTTTCGTTAGCGATTCTAACGAAATAATATTTCTATAGTTAAACGCTGTTCCATCTGGATACTGATTGTTTTCAATGTTCAAAAAGTTAAATTCAAATTTAGTTTCAATAACCGCTTGTCTTCTATTATTATCACGAATGATGAATACACCCACAACCATAATAAAAAGCATGACAGCCAAACATACAAATTTTTGGCGCCAAATTTTATTGAGAATATCAACTATGCTCATTCCATTTTCATTGTCCTTCATGTTTGTCCTCACATATTTTCTAATTTATTTATCCTTTTTTATTATACCACAACACGTTCATCATTTTTCGAATATTTTGATTTTCACATATTATAGAAAATGCGCAAATGTCTTACACATTTACGCATTTTAAATATATGATATATTTACTTAACCCTTTTCTTATTTACGTTTGCCTTTTTAAACAAAAAGTAACTAAAGACTGTAAAACAAATAATCATAAACGCTACCGAGCCCCATAAATAATACCAGCCATCAAGATAAATAATTGCCGTAATAACTAAAAGCGGTGCACCAAACATTACGGCTGCAGATGAACCGGTTACTAAGTCATCTGCTGCTGGCGTTTTAAAGTCAGGGTCTATTTCTCTAAGTAATGCAATACCGTTTGATGCCGTCCCTGTTAAATTACCAAACAAAGCCGCAAACGCTTCGTGTTCATATTCTGGATAAACACGTTTGATAACAAATTTCAAATAAAAATACGTTAAGAAACCCACAACTGTAGAAAGAATTGCTAATGTTACCCAAAGGTCAACACTTGATAACATTTCAATATCAATTGCCATAATGCTAGCGACAATCATATAGTCAAACACAACACCTGTAATACGGTTTAACATGTATTCGTTTGTATACTTACGTTTCATGAGTTTGCTTTTTCTTAGTTTAGCAATAATGACTCTAAATAAAATCGCAAACAACATACCAAATATAAAATTAAATCCCCAGATTAAGCCTGTAAATGCGGGTACGTTAATTACTGTTGTAATTCCCTTCATAAATAAATATGAAACCATGTATACAAGCGTGACAAGTATAATTTGAATACTCATCTTATCAATAGCTTCACTTACTGGTATTTCATCTGTAGTTTCAATGTCTTCAGTATGAACGTTGCTTGATGTTTCTTCACTTGCTCTTAATAATTTCCCTTCTTTAGCACGTCTATTGATATAGAAAATACCAGCGATACATGCCCATAGTGTACCGAGTGTGGCAATCGCTAATCCAAAGGATTGTCCTCCAACAAAGCCTTGTTGTTCAAATAAGTAACCAATGTTTCCTGCTTGCCCAGGGCCTTGTCCATATCCCATAGGAGTTAATAAGCCACTATATGGTGCTAATTTTGTAAATCCAATCGCAAGCACTGCTGTTAAAACAACACCAACAATACCTTGTAATAAGTACGTATTAACAATAATTAAACCTGTTTTAAACGGTTTCCCGCGTACTTGGCCTTCGACTTTTTGCGGGGTTTTTAAACCCATCGCGATAAAGCCAAGTGCGATGGTATGATAGGTGATCATTTTTAGGAAATTAACATCTAAAATAAGTACACCATCAATACGTATATCAAGTCCACTAATCATATAGCGAACCGCTAAACCTATGAATCCAGCAATAATTGATGTTGGAAATAATAGGTTTCTAAATATTTTTACTTTTCTTCGAACAATATTTGCAATCATCAACATTAATGCGATAATGCCAAATTGCATGACTAACTCCCAAGTATTATAGGCCGAATTTTGAAATATCTGCATCTTCTAATTTTTCTCCTTCGTTATAGAATTGATACGTTAATAAGTATTTATATGGGCTTGAGTGATCATCTAATGTAACAAGCCAAGTATCTTTTTCTGTATAAATAATAATTTTTTTCTTACCTTGAATCGAAAGTGAAACGAGTTCACTAAATGAATAGTTATATACAGTATCCGTAGTATGAATCTCAATACCATCTTTTCTTAATTTAATTGAATGCTTACCTATTTTTTTCTTTCGATTATTTGTTGTTTTTTCTAAAAACATATGTTCAACAAACTCAAAACTATCTGTTTTTAGATAATACTTTCGATAGGCTTTAATTGTTTCTTTATTTAAATGAATCAAGTCCATTTGATTGCCATCAAGATCTTTTACATACCCAGTTTCTAAGTATTCTAAATGAAAGTTGCTCGTTTTAGACTTTAAAAATGAGCCTTGCGAATATGTAACAAATGGTTCGTTAGTTTTTAAGTCCATAAAGGCTAATCGTTCTAAACCTAAAGCGATATCTTTTCCTTTAAATAACGTTTTTTCAATATTTTGTTCATATGCATTTGTATAAAGTCTTTCATTGATATAGTGATAAAGCTCATCATCTTCCATTAAATCATAGACTTCAGGTTTTAGAATCTCTGTTATTTCGCTACTTGATTTACCTTTTTTCTTATGGATACTCCATCTTGGGTTTGAAAAATATAAACCCTTCGTTATAAAAAATATAATCGGAATTCTAAGAAAGCGAATAAGTTTTACAATGCTTTTATTAATGGTTGCACTTTGTCCATCATAAGTTACATTGCCTTCAGGATATATTGCAACACTTGCGCCTTCGTTAACGATTTGTTTGGCTTTACGAATCGATGACATATCAGAAATTGATTTTGCTTTTCGAATTGGATTTACTGCGTATATTAACAATTTAGATAAAAACCCTAAATTGAAAATTTGCTCCGTTGCAAAGTAATAAAGATGAAATGGAAATGACATACCCATTAATATTGGATCAATTGGTACTGTATGATTTCCTAGGACTATAAATGGTCCTTCATTTTTTAGTTCTTTATATGTTTTAAATTTATAACCATAGTTTCGTTTAATTCCAGGCTTTAAAAGTAATTTTGCTACTTTAACAATTACGTTATGACGAAACTTTACTTCTTTTTTCTTACTCATAATTTTCCTCTTTTTCATACTATATATGAAATTTTGTATATTATATCACGTGTTTATAAAAAAAATTTGAAATTCAAACCATGAGGACAAAAATTTCCTATTTTCCTTAAAAAAAGGCGACACATCTGTCGCCATAAATATCCTTCATACACTCAGATATAGAATGTTATATAGCCTATAATACCAGCACCAATTGTTAGTAAAATTGGGTTTATTTTGTATTTATCATGAAGTATCCAACCAACTATTGTTATGATAATTAAAAAGATATTAATCTTAGCATCGAAAATTTCTTTTAAATTACTTATGCCGAATGCATTTTCCAACACCATAATAACACCAACCCCACCAATTAAACCAACAGCTGCAGCTTTGACGCTTTGAAGTGTTTCGTTTAAATATCGATTTTCTTTAATTTTATCTTCAAAACGAATCATCGTTGGAATTAACACAAATGATGGAGTAGAAACTGTAATTGTCGCAACAACTGAACCTAGTAAACCTGCAAACAAATACCCAACATAAGTTGCTGAGTTTATCGCAATCGGTCCTGGAATTAAAACGTCTAAAACGTTTAAATCTGCAAACTGATCAATTGTTAATCCCAGTTTTGAACCTTCAGCATAAATAAGCGTTAGCATGGCATATCCACCGCCAAAACCTAAAAAGCCAACTTTTAAAAACATTAAAATAAGTTTTAGTATCATGCGTTATCACCCACGACTTTCTTACGTGTTCTAAACGCTGTATATAGGCCAATAACAACCGCAATAACAATTAATTCCAATGCACCTAATAGACCAAATATTGTACATGCAAAACAAAAGATTGCCATTAATATATTGATAATAGATTTTAAATTGTGTTTTGCAATTGTAAGTGCTGCAGAGAAAATGAATGCAGCCGAAATTGCCCGTATCGCACTTAAAGCAAAATATATAGGACCATCTTTAGGTAATAAAGCGTAAAGAACGGTTGCGATAAGCATGAATATAAACGCTGGTAAGATTGCACTCAATGCTGCTATAAACATACCGCTATAACCGTTTATTTTTTTACCAACAAAACACGCATTATTGATTGCGATTACACCAGGTAACGTTTGCGAGATTGCTGCATAATTATAAAAATCTTTTTCTTCCATTAGTTTGTACTTATCAACAATTTCTCTTTTTAACACACTAATCATTGCTAAACCACCGGTAAAGGTAAACAAACTTGTTAAAAAGTATATCTTGAAAAGTAACCAATTTTTACCACTTCGTGATAAGATGATTTCTTGTTGTTTATCCATTTTAATCCTCTTTCTAATACTACAAAAGATATTATAACATAATATCTTTAAATGTCTATTTGATGGCAAGGAATCTATAAAAAAAGCACTTTATTAAAGTGCTTTAATCTAGACATATTTTAGATTCTAAAATCCGTTGTTTTTTTCTAAATTTTTTGAAACTAAACATGTTTATAGTAATAGTTGGTATAAGCAATATGAGTAGACTGATTAAAAGTACAACTATAGGACCTAAAGAAGTATTTCCTTTTTCTATGAT
>DUPY01000004.1 GCA_012838065.1 Acholeplasma sp.
AAGAAATAATTATAGTGCGGGACTTGTAAGTGGTACAAAAGATGTCGGTGGTGTTATTGGTGGCTATAACAAAAGTAGAACAAGTTATGGTGGTTCACCATACACAAACCAAACAACACGAACAAACTTATACTATGATGTTTCAGTAATTGAAAGTTATATTCAACCTACAGGTAAAATTAAACCAAGCAGTGCTGTAGGCGGTCAAGGATTAGATAAAGTTTCAATGTTTGAATCACAAATGGCTTCAAAAGGCTTTAGTGAAACGATATGGACATTTAAGTCTATTGAAGGAAATTATGCGTATTATCCACAATTAAAAGTGTTCGCAACAAGCGAAAATGAGCGCATTGTAAGTGATTCAATTAACTCAGTAAAAACAAATCCATTTATGGGTGATGGTACGAAAGCAAGTCCGTACTTAATTCGTACAGCATCGGATATGGAAATATTAAGTAAAGCAATTGGTAGTGATTATGATGCGTTTGGTATTTATTATCAAGTTGCCTCTGGTGTTTATCAAATTGATTTAACAACGGTTGATTTCAAAGGTATTGGTAATAGTTCGACACCATTTAGAGGACACTTTGATGGTTCGTTTATTAACTTTATTATCGATTTAAACAGTGATGAAAATTATCGTGGCTTGTTTGGACGCATATCAAGTGATGCTAGCGTAAGTAATTTATCTGTTACTGGATCAATTATTGGCGGAAACTATGTAGGGGCTATCGTTGGCTATAACGAAGGTATGCTTTCACAAGTTTACGCAAAAGTAGATATTGAAGGCAAGAACTATGTAGGTGGTCTTGTTGGCTACAATAAGGGCACGATTGAAGATGTTTTCCAAACAGGGAATGTTATTGGTAGAGGATCTTACATCGGTGGACTCATAGGCTATAACGAAGGTTCAATTCGTGAAGGGTATTTTGGTGGTAAAATCCACGGTGCATCAAATGTCGGTGGTATCATTGGTCATTCAATAACAGCCGATTTTGAAAACGTCCACTATAATCAAACAATTATATTCTTTGATGACATAATTGAAGGCGTTATTAAGCCTACAAAAGCAATTAATAACTTAGATATAGACTTAGGGCTTGAAAAAGAAGACATAACAGGTCTTGAAGTGTTTGATGGCAAGGCAACATTTGATCCAGATAAATGGGTCTTAACACAAACAAATAGTTTATACGATTATTATCCACAATTAAAAGTGTTTGTAAATAATACAAATGCACAAATAAAAACATACTCTTCAATTGCAAGTAGAGTTATACGTTTCGCAAAAGGTAATGGTACTAAGAACAATCCATACATCATTAGAGATGAAGACGATATGAAGGCATTATCTGACATAACTGTAAGTGATACATTACAAGGTTTGCACTTTAGAGTTATGGATGGTGTTGAAATATTAGATTTAACAAATCCAAATTTAGGCTTTGTTAAGATTGGTCGCTCTAATGCAGCAAACCAACAATTTAGAGGTAGTTTTGATGGAAATGGTGTGACAATCTTACTTAACATCAATACAAGCACAACAAATTATGCTGGTTTATTTGGATATATCGGTCAAGGATCTGAAATTAAGAACCTAACAATTAAAGGTAACGTTACAGGTCAAGACCGTGTTGGTGGTCTTGCAGGTGAAATAAGTGGCGCTACAATAAGCAATGTCTTTAACCATGCCATTATTAATGGACGTCAATATGTTGGTGGTATCGCGGGTGTTATAAATGACACACAAATAAGTCAATCATACAACATGGCAAACGTTACATCAAATAATCGTGACATTGGTGGTTTAATTGGTTGGGGACAACGTTCTTCAATTACAAACAGCTTCAACTATGGCGACGTTAAAGCATCACTTGTTGTTGGTGGAATTATCGGATATGCAAACAATAATATGACGATTCGTGGAGTTTATAACCGTGGTGCAATTACATCAACGGTCACAAGCGGAAGCGCTTGGATAGGTGGTATTATTGGTGCATCTTACACAAACACTTACCTTTATGATAGCTATAGTGCAGGAAGCATTATTGCGCGTAGAAATGACCGTATTGGTGGTTTAGTAGGTGGCGTCAGTGGTGTAACACACGAAGAAAACAGTTACTATGATCAAGCAATTATTGATGCTGTATTATTACAAAGTGGTGAAGTTAAACCAACGCAAGCGATTTTCAATAAACTAAATCAAGAGACAGTAAGAGGTTTATCAAAAGCTTATCTAGTTGGTTCTAACGGTAAGTTATATGCAAACTTTAGTGACAGCGTTTGGACATTTAAAGACAATGAAGGCGCTGTTGCATATTATCCACAACTTAAAGTGTTCGCAACACACTTAAATGATTATGTGAAACTTGATTCACTTGAATCTGTAAGTTCATACGTGTTTGTTGGTGAAGGTACACAACAAAATCCATACATCATTGTAACAAGTGAAGATATGCAAACATTATCAAGACTTGTAAAAAATGGCATTTCATTTACAAACAAACACTTTAAAGTTAAGGATGACATTGATGAAATCGATTTAATTTATGGTATAAACTTTGAACCGATAGGTAATGAAGTTGTAAACTTCGAAGGTATTTTTGATGGTACTGGAACAAACTTCATTTTAGATCTTAAAGGTGCACAAAATAATGTTGGTTTATTTGGCGTGCTTGGTATTGGTGGCGAAGTTCGAAATGTTAGTGTATCCGGTAAAGTAAAAGGATTAAATAATGTTGGTTCGATTGTTGGTTACAATAAAGGATTAATCGAAAATGTTTATTCAACAGCAAGCATCACGGGTGATGCCCAAGTTGGTGGACTTGTAGGCTATAACAACGGCATTTTAAATTTTGCATACACCATAGGGGAAGTTCTTGGTAAAGACTATGTTGGCGGTATTGCTGGCTATAATAATGAAAATGGTATTGTTGAAGATGTTTATAGTTCTGCAAGTATCTTTGGTAAAGTTTATCTTGGTGGTGCAATCGGCTTTAGTTTAGGTAATGAATCAAATGTTTATTACAACAAGTCTAAAGTAGAAGTAAGTATAATCGATTCAAATGAAATGCTTTATAAACCACAATTAGCAATTAGTAATAAACTTGAAGACACAAACATGACAGGTGTGACTTCAAACGACTTATATAGTGGATTTGTTCCACTAAATACAACACACTATAAGTTTGACCAAGCAACAGGATTCTACGCTTATTATCCACAACTTAAAGTGTTTGCAAATAGTAAATATCCAAGAATCGCTACACGATCAAGAGATAGTGTGACGGTAAACAAATTCAATGAAGGTGATGGAACGGAGTCAAATCCATACATCATACGTAACGAATTTGATATGGAAGCTATTTCACAAATGACACAAAATCGTTATACATTGGCAAACATTTACTTTAAAGTTGCTGATGATGTTGACTCTATTGATTTAAGTAATTTAAGAAATGCATATGTACCGATAGGTAATAATAGTTATCACTTCCAAGGAAACTTTGATGGAAATGGTGTTGTATTCGTCGTAGATATTAATCGTCCAACAACATCGTATCAAGGTATTTTTGGCGTGATTGGTTCAAACGGATATGTAAGCAATATCGGTGTTACAGGATCTGTAAAAGCCTATGATTTTGCTGGCGGTATTTCCGGACGCAACTACGGCATTATTACAAATAGCTACAATATGGCAAATATTTATGTTGAAAGATATTACGCCGGTGGTATTTCTGGATGGAATAACCATACAATTGACACAGTGTTCAACACAGGACACATTATCGCGAAAGATCGATATGCTGGTGGAATTACTGGTGGTGTCGCTAAAAACAATATCTTAATAAATGCATATAATACCGGCCTTGTTGAATCCCAAGGTGTAAACAACACTTGGACGGAAACAGGTGGTATTGCTGGTTATACAGCAGGTACAATTAAAAATGTTTATAACGCAGGAAACGTTGTTGGAAGAAACAGTTATATTGGTCATGTTGTTGGCCGAGTTGAAGGTGATGTTGTTTTTGAAAATGCATCCTATGTTATTGAAAACATTGATTATTTGACTACAATATATCGAAAACCTACACAAGGAATTGGTAACGCAACACTTCCTGGCGTTTATGCTGTATATAAAAATCAATTAACAGGCGACGAGATCTTTAATGTTGAGTTAGATAAAGACCGATTTACATTAAAACAAAGTCAAGAATTATTAGCTTATTATCCACAACTCACATATTTTGAAACATCCAATCGCGCGCTTGTTAAAGTTCATTCATTACAATCCGTATCACATGATTTATTCCATGGATCGGGCACAGTAAATAATCCTTACATGATTCATAGTAGTTTTGATTTAAGAGCTTTAGGTATTGTCGTAAAACAAGGATTTGATACGATAGGTAAACATTTTATGGTATCAGATAAAGCAGTTATTGATTTTGAACCCATTAAAAACAATTACGTTGAAATTGGAAATATCGACAATCCATTCAATGCAACATTTAATGGTAACAACATTTTAATGAGTGTTGCAATAACGCATAAAAATAAGGATTACCAAGGAGTTTTTGGTTATATTGGCGAACAAGCCTATGTTCATGACATTTATGCAAAAGGCTATGTTGAAGGTAACAATTATACAGGATTTATTGCGGGTTATAACTTAGGTAAACTTGAACATATTATTTTAGATAACATTACGGTTACAGGAAACAATTATGTCGGAGGCCTTGCTGGATTTAGTAGTAACGTTATTTTATTAGCAAGTGTTGATGGTGTTATTCAAGTTCACAATTACGGTGGTGGTCTTGTTGGCCACTTAGAAAACGCAGACATTTCAATGTCATACTTTATAGGTAGCATTGAAGCAACAGGTAACAATATCGCAGGTTTAATCGCAACAACAACTGGTGAAGTTCATCTTGATCATGTCTTTGCAAGTGGAACACTTAATGCGCTTAACGGCAACAACGTTGCTGGATTAGTTATTGAACTTAATGGATCAATCACAAATGCATATGTCACTATGGATATCGTTGGATATGACAACGTTTCTGGTATTGTAACAGTAAACAACGGTGCTATTTCTGAAGTTTTCTATAGTGGAAGTTTAAAATCAAATGGTAAAGTAGCTGGTGTAGTAATTACGAATAATAATGTCCTTGAGAGTGCATATTATAACGAAACTGAAATTAGTCGTATCCGTAATACCTATCCATACAATGTACCAACAAGTGCGGTGTATGAAGAAGAGGATACGATTGAAGTCGGAAGTAGAAAGTTGGAAGATATGACTGCATATTTCGCACTTGGTAGTGACGAAACACAAATGAACTTTGAACCAGAACTATACCATTTAAAACAAGGCTATGACTTTACACTATACTTCCCAGAACTTATTCAATTTAGAAACTATAATGGAAAACAAAAGGATATCTATATTGCAGACTCCCTAGCATCTATTACGTATAAGAAAATTGATGGTTCAGGAACGAAAAATGATCCATTCTTAATATATGATGGCTTTGACATGATGATTATTTATGATTATGTGAAAGATCAACATCTATTCTTAAACAAATACTTTAAAGTTGCGCCTGGTGTAAGTGAAATTGACTTAACTGTTGAAGGTTTAGACTACTTACCAATAGGCACGATTGAGTATCATTTTAATGGTATTTTTGATGGCAATAACGCAACGTTTATTATTGATTTTAATGAAAACTTACCGTACCAAGGTATATTTAATATTATTGGTGAACAAGCAGTTATATCAAACATGACCATTCGAGGTTCATTAGTTGGCCTTGGTTACAGTGGTTCATTAGCTGCAGTAAATCTTGGTAAAGTTGAAAATATTACCAACTATGCAAGTGTAACAGGTATGAGCATGGATGACGGTGGAAATGATATTGGCGGTATTATTGGTACCAATAGAGGAACAATTCTTCATTCAATGAACAACGGTATTGTTACATCTAAGAGTTCATATGCTGGTGGTATTGCTGGTCAAAATTTAGGAACGATTATAGGTGGTTATAACCGCGCTGATGTTACTGGTTTAGGTAATGTAGGCGGTATTACTGGTATAAACTATGAAGAAATTAACGGAAGTTACAACATCGGTAAAGTTCAAGCACTTGGTGATATCGTAGGTGGTATTGTGGGTTCAACTTATGGTGTTGTAAAAGAAAGTTATAATTTTGGTGAAATAATAGCTAAACGAAGTGTTGCCGGCGGTATTGTCGGATTAGCAACAGATGCACTTATTAGCAACACTTACAATGGTGGAAAAGTACTTGCAGAAAACATCCACGCCGGCGGTTTAATTGGTTATGCTGTTCAAAGCACCATTGAACATAGTAGAAACTTTGGTAGTGTGTTTGCAGTTGATGAACTAGGTTCTCTAATTGGTTATAGCAATAAATCCACCCTTATGAACACATACTATGATTTAGATCAATTGAATCTTGACAAAACAACTGGTAAATATAAAAAACCAGTTCAAGCAATTGGTAATATAAGTGAAGATACTTACGGTAAATACCATGGTCAAATGATTGGTAACACCGCTGTAACAAAAAACAACTTGAATTTAGACCAAACGTTGTATACGACGGCATCAAGTATCTTAGAGTATTCATTCTACCCACAATTAAAAGTTTTCGCTGATCATACAAACATTACAATTAAAAACGACTCATTAGAGTCGGTAAGAACGATAACATTTATCGTTGGAAAAGGTATAGAAAGCGAACCGTATTTAATTAGAAACGAAAGTGATTGGATTGCACTTGCTGATAGTACGACGAGTGGAAATCACTACACAGGTATTTACTTTGTTGTTGATAAAACAATTGACACCTTGGATTTTAGTGCTACAAGTGATTATAAATTCGCACCTGTTGGAACATACCAAAAACCATTTAATGGTATATTGGATGGTCAAGGTATTAAGTTTCATATCGAACATACATCAAATCAAAGTTTCCAAGCATTATTTGGTCATATTGGTTCAAATGGTATCGTTCGAAATGTAGCTGTACTTGGCTCAATTACGGGTAAAGATCACACAGCGGGCATTGCTGCACTTAACGAAGGTACAATTGAACAAGTATTCAATACGGCAACAATTAAAGGTACAAATTATACATCAGGAATTGTTTCTGAAAACTTAAACACTGTTAGAAATGTATACAACCAAGGATACATTGAAGGTTTATCATACACTGCAGGTATTGCTGGATATGTTGAAGGTTATGTTCATAACACATACAACATAGGCATTGTTTACGGTACAGATTATATAGGAGCACTTGTTGGTTTTTACCAATCAGGTAATCTTACAAACAGCTACTATGATGAAACAATTTTAAACAGTTACCGCAGCACAGGTCAAATAAAAAAACCTGAGTCGGCTGTTGGTTCATCTTACAATGGCTCGAACGTTAAAGGTTTAGACAAACGCTTCATGACAGGTATTACAGCGATTGGTACAGGTTCATTCAATATGAACTTTGTTGATAGCAATGTATGGGTAACACAAAGTAACATCGTTGACCAATCAAACTATCCACAATTAAAACCTTTCGCAACCGATACACGTGAAACCATACGTAACAGCTCATTTATATCAACAAGAACAGAATTATTCAAAGTTACATTTGATGAGCAAAATGATAATATTTCAGCAATTGTAAGCGAAATTAGTCCAAATGTTCATTATCAATTATATGTACCAACATATTACGGTTACGACTTTGTCGGTTGGTTCTATAACAACGGTGAACAAGAAATTCAAGTGACAAACGGTAAAGGAGAGTCACTTAAACCATGGACATTTGAACATGATATTGAAGTTTATGCGAAATGGACAGAGACATATCACTTGATTCAATTTGTTAATGGTGAAAACAAAGTTATCTATGAAACAGAAGTTAGACACGGATTACTAGCAGAAGCACCAAGCGGCATCATACCAACAAAGAACCGTGACTCTAAATATGTTTATGAATTTATCGACTGGGACTTTGATTTTGATACAATTATTGAGGCTCCACAACGTATTAAAGCGAACTACAAGACAATTGATCGTTACTATAACATTACATTCTTAGATGGAAATGGCGATGAGTTTTTAGTTGTTAAAGCTGAATATGAAAAATACTTAACAAGACCAACAGCTATTCCTACAAAAGAGTATCATGATAACGATGCGTACCGTTTTGTTGATTGGAACTTTAATTTCAATCAAATTATTACCGGTGCATTAACGATTGAGCCTGTGTTCGAACGCGTTGATCGTTATTACACAGTTCGATTCTTTAATGGCGATGAACTTATAGCCATTATCGACAATGCTGAATATTTATTTGGTGTAAATCCACCAGAAGGTATTCCGCAAAAACAATCGACAATATCGCATACCTACACATTTGCTGGATGGGATAAAGATTTTAGTAAAATTACAAGCGATTTAGATGTTCATGCAGTGTTTACAGAAAAACTTCGTGTATACACAGTGACATTTAAATATGGCGACAACATAATATATACGACCGAACAAGTTGGGTATGGCAATGTTCCAGCTATTCCGGCAGGAAGACCATATTTAGAGCCAAGCGGTCATGATGCCTATAAGTTTACGGGTTGGGATTATGACTTCTTACAACCAATTACATCGGATATTACAATTCTTGGAAAGTTCGAACGTGTTGATCGATACTACACGGTTACATTCTATGATGCTTATGGAAATATCATTTCAACTCAAACACATGTTGAGTACTTAAAATCAGCGGAAGAACCGACAAATCAACCAGAAAAGCTTTCAACACAATCGCATACATACACGTTCATTGGTTGGGATAAAGACTTTAGTGAAGTTACAGAAAATTTACATATTTATCCTGAGTATAAAGAAATGCTAAGAAGTTATAATGTATACTTCTATTTCAACGATGTGGATAATAAACAAGTCATTTATTCAACACAAAGTGTACTTTATGGCTATGATGCAACCGTACCTTTCGGTAAACCATTTAAAGATGGTACAGATGATATTGGATATAAATTCATTGGATGGGACGATAATTATCACGAAATTACCGAAGATACCTATGTACTTGCACAATTTGAAGAAGTTCAAGGAAAATATGTTGTAACATTTATGCATAACGGTCAAATTATTGGAAGTGACCATGTGAAGTATGGACATAGTGCGAAAGCACCTGTCATTGATTACACACATCCTACGGAAGGCTATGAGTATTATTTTATTAGTTGGAGTCATCCATTTGACTTTGTTGAAAGTGATATTACAACAACACTAACTTTAGGTTCAAGATTGAAGACATTTACCGTAACGATTATTAATGGTGACGAAACAATTGAACAAATGGTTGAATGGGGTAAAGATGCAAAACTTCCAACACCATATAAAACATCATCTGATCAAATTACTTACACATTTATTGAGTGGGATACGGATCATCGATTAGTTAAAGAAGATCGTACAATAACTGCTATTTTTGAAGCCAATTATCATTATTATGAAGTTCGATTCTATGATGGTAACGGTGAATTGATTAAACTTGAGCATGTTGTACCTGGTGAAAGTGCACACGCACCTAATACAGCTACTCAAGAACCAACAGATGAGTTTGTGTTTATTCACATAGGTTGGGATAAAGACTTTAGCGAAGTTACAGAAAACTTGAATGTTTATGCAAGATTTACGAAAAAAGAACGTTATCTTAATGTTACATTCTTAAAACCTGATGGAAGTTTACTTGAAAAACAAGTTGTTGAATACGGTAAGTCTGTTATCATTCCTCCAGGACCAAGTCGTGATGAAGAAGGTCGATTCAAATACGATTTCATCGGTTGGAGTTTAGAAAACGATGAGGCGAACACAATAATCAACTTAGATATTATTACCGATAATTTAACATTAAAACCAGTATATGAACAAACGGTTAAGATGTTTGTTGTCAACTTTATTGATGGTGATGGAAAAGTTATTAAATCTGAACTTGTTGAACACGGCGCGAATGCAGTTGCACCAACGAACCCAAGTCAAAGCGCTACAGATGATAAAGTATTTATCTTTAGTCACTGGGATAAGACGTTTACAAACGTTACTGAAAACTTGGATGTTTACGCGAAATTTACAAGTGTAAATCGTTACTATGATGTTGAATTTATCGATAAAGATGGTAACGTTGTTAACAGGCAAGTTGTTGAATATGAACAAAGTGCGATAGACCCAATTCCAATAATTAATTACTTTGATTATGTTGAACTCGATGATACAAAATTATATGTTATTGTTGGTTGGGATAAAGACTTTGATTATGTAACCGAAAACTTAAAAGTGTATGCAATATATGGATATGTTGATCGTTATTATACAGTAACATTTACAGATGATTTAGGTAATGAAATCATGACATATGAACATGTAGAATATGGCTCAAGTGTTCATGCGCCAGATGCACCAATCAAAGTAAGTGATGATGAGTTATACTTCTATCAATTTACAGGTTGGGACAAGGACTTTACATATATTCGCGAAAACTTAAGTATTGCAGCAACTTACAAACTATACAAAAAAGTGTATACCGTTCTTTTCTTAAACGGCGATGGCGAAGTTATGTCAACTCAAGAAGTACCATTTGGAGAAGATGCATACGCACCAGGTATACCATTTAAGAGTCCTACATTGAATGAAAGTTTCATTTTCATTCGTTGGGATAAAGAGTTTACAAACGTACAAGAAGACTTAATTGTTACACCAGTCTTTGAAACGACAGTAAGAACATTTACAGTCATATTCAAAGATCATATTGGTAATATTTTAAGTGAACAACAAGTCGTTAAAGGTTCAAATGCAATCGCTCCTACAAATATTATGCATATGGAACCAACACCATATTATGAATTTAAACCTGTATGGAGTCATTCATTTGAAAATGTACAGGAAGATCTAATGATCACATTAAGTTATGAAATGGTAGAACGTATTTATAAAGCGACATTCTATGACGATCGTGGAAACATTATAAAAATTGTCACTGGTACATACGAACAATTCATCAGTGCACCAGAAGCTCCAGAAAAACCAATGACAAACAAATACATTTATGAGTTTAATAGTTATTATCCAACATTCAACGAATATTTAACTGAAGATGTCGAATATTTTGCAGTGTATGATGAAATACTAAGACACTTTACCGTTCGATTTATTGATGGAAATGGTGAAGTGTTTGAGGAACAAACAGTTGCCTATGGTCAAATGCCAACGAAACCTATTGGTATACCTGAAAAAGAAATGACGGCTCAACACATCTACACGTTTAGAATGTGGGAAACAACGACAATTAAAGTTTATCAAGACGTTGATATTCACGCATTATTCTATAGTGAATTACGTCAGTATCGTGTAACTTTTATCGATGAAAACGGCAATATCTTATCTGTTCAAATGGTTGAGTATGGTAAAGGTGCTTTAGAACCTGATGATATTCCAACAAAACCACACTCAAACACCCATGATTATTCATTCCAAGGATGGGATAAACCATTTAACTATATTACAGAAGAGATAACTGTTCAAACTGTTTACTTAGGTGCACCACGTAAGTATGTTTATGAATTTTATCTTGATGATCATACGACATTAATTAAACGTGTTGTTGGTTACTATGACGATCCAATAATCGCCCCAAGTAAATCAGTTATCGAAGCACTAAAAGAAGGTACAGATTATTCACACTTTGTCTTTATTGAATGGGACAGAGTTGTTGCAGCAACACTTATGCAAAATGAAGTGTACTATGCTGTATTTGAAGAAAAATTCAATGAATACAATGTTGTTTTCTTAGATGGAAATGACAATGTCTTTGATATCCAAAGAGTTGAACATTTCAAAGGTGCTATCGATCCTACAACGTATAAAGGTCATCCGACAAAACGCGATACACTTCAAGACACATTTACGTTTAGTCACTGGAGTACATCGTTTGATGAAATCACAGGGGATATCATTATTAAATCGGTATTTACTCGAAGTGATCGATTATACAAAGTAACTTTCTTAGTACAAGGAAATGAATGGGAAGTTGCTTATGTTAAATATGCGGGTGATGCTACAAGAGAAGCTGGAACACCGGTTATTAAGGGTCACTCATTCGCAGGATGGGATAAGGACTTATATAGAATTACTGAAGATACAGTTACAAACGCACGCTTTAATACAAACATCATTAATATTTATTTCGACACAGGCGTAACAGGTGACGACATGTTCCCAGTATTTGGAACAATGAAGACAATTAGAGCAGACTTTGGAGAAATAATTACAATTCCAGAAGCAGGATTTATAAGAAAAGGATTTGTATTAAAAGGTTGGATTATTGAAGGTGATGACTATCCTTCAATTGCACCTAATGGAAAGTTAGAAATACTTGAAGAAACGTATACATTGATTCCATATTGGGTTCCAGAAGAATATGATATCGACTATGAAACAGATGGTGGTATTCATTTTAACAATCCAACATTTACTGCTGATAAAGATTTCCCATTATTAGATGCTGAAAAAGAAGACCATGCATTTGTTGGTTGGTACTTAACAGAAGCAGATGGTGAATATGAAGAAGGATTTATTGATGTTATTAAAGCGGGAACAATCTTCGCAAGCATTAAACTTGTAGCAATCTACGAGTATACGGGATATATCCAACTTAAAGAAGAAAGTATGCTTGGTTTATATCATGCAGAGCTTTCAGTTACAGAGCCAATCCATGAACGTGAAGAATACAATGATGATCATCCAGTTTATCTATTAGGTGTATTCTTAGGTCAAACGATTAGTAACTTAAGAGAAAACTTTATTAATAACGATCTAATTTTCGTTGATGCTATAGGTAAAGAACTGAATGAAAGTGATGTTGTAGCGACGGGTTATCAAGTCATTGCTAAAAATAGTAACGGTGAAATTATTGACCGAGTCCATATTGTATTGAAAGGTGATACAAATGGTGATGGAAGAATAACGGTAGCTGATACAAATATAATTAAAAACCATATCAGCAAGAAAAATGAACTTATTGCAGCCAGAATAATAGCCGCTGATATAAATGGTGACGGCAGAATAACTGTTGCAGACACGAATATGATAATGAATCATATCTCAAATAAGACACCGTTATGGGACAAAGATATGACAAGCACTTTGAGAGAAGGTAATTAAGTAGAATATGAAGAAAAATATTACGGTATTTATAACAAAAACATTGATTATACTTTTAGCTGTGGTTAGCGTGATAAGTTTAACCTTTACGCCAACAATTGCCGCAGATGAAAATGCTAAAATTGAATTTGGTTTATTAGATTATGAATCAAAATCAAGTCAAGTTAGCATTGACGACTTTATAGAGAATGCAGATAAATATGGTGACACGTATTACTATTTCTTAATTCTAAGCGCAAAATCTCTTGGATCAGAAAACATCAAATTAGATGGTGTTGATTTAAACATACAGTTAAGTGAACCAGATGTTCCTTTTGAAATCTATGATATTTATGTTGATGAATACATGGCTAAAGTTATAGATGATAGAGGTAGAGAAAAAGAAGTTAAATATTGGAGTAGAGATATTGGTGTAAGTACCGAAGAAGCATATTTCACATTAACCTTCGATGGAGAAGGTGTAATTGATTATCAGGAGATTGAACAAGAACCAACTTACCTTGTAAAAATAGAAATAGGTATTGATGCAAGTATTTTTGATAAAGCTTTAGATGGTTTTTATATCGATTTAGGCTTTGATATAGCAAACTCTGACCATAATGATATTACTTACAACAAAAATGGTGAAGCTGCTACTCAGTTTTTACAAGATGAAGTAAAACTTGCTCGTTTTCAAGTCGGAAATCCATCTGCTGGACCATCTGCAGATTTAGCATCCATCGAAATTAAGACTACAGGTACGAGTACAGTTCATGAACATGTTACTAAAACAGAAGACATTGAGCTTGATAAAGAAATTACTAACATTACTTATCAAGACAGTCTTAAAGGATTAACAATAAATGCAGTACCTGTTAAACAAAGCGCAACCGTTGTAACTACAATAAAAAGTGGTGGAAATACCACCACTTTTAGTGGTGACACCGGGCCAATAGCTGATGGCGATGAAGTTTCTATTACAATTACTGATGAGGAATTAGTAAAAACATATACTAGAACATTTAGGGTCGTTGATGCAGATGATGACTCATCTGTAGTATTTACGACAAACTTTGATCAATACGCAAATCATCTAGGGTTTGAAGAAAATCCGAATGATTATTATATTGAAGTGCCATACAGTATCAATAGCTTAACAGTTACAATGACGCCAAACAGCATATTCACAACCGTAGAAATGCCAACGGGTGGAAAGAAAACACAAACATTATCCGTTGGTGAAAATGACTTTGGTGCATTTACAGTTAAGACAGAAGCTGGAACAAACCAAGTTTATCATGTGTATGTTAAAAGACTTGAGGGAAGTGATGAAAAAGGATTTAGTGTTAAAATTCCTTTAATTTCAGAAAACTCAATTGAAAAAGAAGGAAACACATTTAATGCAATCCTTCCAGAATTATTAAACACATTTAATATTGAGTTTACAAAACTACATGAAAAAACAACATTATACTACTATGAAGGTTCAACGACTTCTCAAGATACATCCTTATATGAATTATTGCCTTCAAATAATGAATTATCCACGCAAACATTAGAAAATAAAGGCGATGAGAGAATATATACAATTTTAGCGATTTCAGAGACTGGTCAAAAAGAAATATCCTATATATATGTAAAGCGCGAAGAGTCTTCAGTAGCTAAAATTAGCAGTATTGAATTTATTGAAACAGGTGAAGGATTACCAATATATACAACGAAGATTACAAGCGTAAGTAATGAAATAATATATAACATTGAACGTGGAAATTCTTCAACCTTAGTAGTTCATCCAACAACACTAGAAGGTGGAACAAGTACATTTACAGATAACGATGGTAATTCTGTATCAAGTAGTATTTCAATTTCAGACCTTCAATTTGGTGAGAACATTTTTAAGATTACAGTGCTTCCGGCAAACGGCGATGAAGCGAGTGTTGTAACATATACGTTAAAAATCTATAAAAGATCAAGTGAAAAAGAACTTGAAAGCATTTTACTACAACGCTCTGGTTCAAGTAATCCAGAAGTCTATAGAAATGAAAATGAGACAAAATCTTATACCATTATTTTAGATTATGAAACGCATATGGATTACAAAGTTGTTTTAACATCTTCACCAAATTCGTACATTGAAATTAATAATGACCAAGGTGGAGCAATCAAACAAAGACAACGTGAAGTTTATTTTAACTTCACCGGTACAAATGAATCGAGTTATCGCTTTGTATATCGCATTTATGCGGAAGACAAAAGCCACACTGAAGAATTTTTTGTAGAAGTTATAAGAAGATCAGCTGATGATAATGCTGATTTAGAAAGTATTTCAATTGATGGCACAAGCATTAGCGGATTTAGTAAAGATAAATTTATCTACGATTATACTGTTGATAGATTTGCATCAGGAAGTGGCTTTATTCAAATTCAAGCTGAAGCATCTAGTGATGTTGCCACTGTTAGATACTATGTTCAAACAACTGAACAATTAAATGGTATCGTGGGTCTTACTAATGGAACGCCAATTACTATTAGGGTTGTTGTAACCGCACAAAATGGTACAACTAAGACGTATGAAGTACGAGTAGTGGCTGGTAATACAGAAAATGATATTACAAGTATAACATTAACGAATCCAAGTACACCGTTTGCGTTTGATAAATCAAAAGAGGATTTTTACGTCACACTTCCATATAGTGTTAGTGGTATAACGATTAATGCGACTGCAAGTCCATATGCAACAATTGTTGGTGCAGAATTTAAAGGTGTTCCAGTAAACCAAACGGTTGTTGCAGAAGTTTATGCAATTAGTGAATCAGGTATAAAAGGTAAAGTCTATCGAATTCATATTACACGTGAAGAAGCAAAAATAATCAATGATTTAGATTCACTACAAGTATCGCCAAATGATCAAGGAACGACTGGGCTTCCTAAAGAAATTGTGACTCACAACTTAACATATACGAGAGAAGTAACATCGATTAGAGTAGTTGCGACTATTAAAAGTGAAGATCGTTCAAGGTTCGAAAATACGCAAGGTACAACATATAATGTTGTGCATACGTTGAATCCTGGCGACAATAAAATCATGATTAATGTAATTAGTGAATCTGGCGATATAAAAACATATACAATTAATATAAAAATTGCAGATTCAAACAACAACCTTGTAGAATTTAAAGTAGGTAGTGACGTTTACTTACCAGAAAGCTTTGATTCATCAAAAACACTTGTTTTACCCGATATTTTATTTAGCCAAAATGTGTTAAACCTAGTTATTACAAAACAAAATCCTCATAGTGTTGTCTCATTTGAAGGATTAACTTCAAAAAATATAACAACAACGTACAACTGGATTAATTTACAAGTTGGAGATAACGTATTTACCTTTACAATAACAAGTGAAAATGGCGATAACTCAACAACGTATACTGTTAAAGTTAAAAAATTAAGTCCAAATAAAGAAAATAGCCTTGCTGGGTTAGAAATTTTATTAAACGGTACAGATTTAATTCAGACGTTAGATGATTTTGTATTAAATGAAACGACAAATATTAGTTTAAGAGTTGACCGTGGTGTTGAAAAAGTAACAATTAAAGCTTATATTCTTGCAAGCGATCGTTCTAAAGTGTTGAGACTAGGTGGCGGTGTTACAGACGGTGATTACATCATCTATACGTATGACCTTGTATTAACGGGTCGACAAGGTGATTTATCAACAGTAGATTTTACTGTTCAAGCCGAAGATGTAAACTTTGAAAGAAACTTTACTGTTCGAATCTTGAGCAAAAACGCAAATAATGATGTTGACGAACTTATCATTAAACACGGAGAAGACATCGTTTACCAAGGCGATTTTGACGATGTTGAATTATCAAGTGAGTTTTCATATAATGTTCAATCATTAACTTTCTATGTTTACAAAAACGATGGATATGCGAGATTGTTTGTTGAAAATGTTTTAACCGGCACTGTTGGGGAACAACTTGTAACATTTAATTCAACATTAAAAACGGGATTGAACACAATAAAGCTTCGCATCGACTCAGAAGTAACATCTAATGAAAGTGCGAAAGATTATCAAACTAAATCAATAACCATTACTTATACGAAAAAAGCAGCTAGCACGGTTGCAGAACTCGATACATTAACAGTTACATATGGTGGCGGCATTGAATTGTTCAAATATGAAAGTGGTTCAACAATACCATTTATTATTCGAAATAGTGAAAATAAAAATTATAACATTATAAGAGAATATGAAACGATTAACATTATTGCAACAGCAAAAGATGGTGGTACAGTCACCGGTGCTGGGAATAATAAAATCTTGGTAGATGCGAACGGAACATCATTTAAACTAATCGTAAAAGCTGAAAACGGTAATGAACAAGAATATCATTTTACAATTACAAATAAAAACATCGACAATGAAATCGAAGATATTACGATTGATGGTGTTTCCATTGGTTTTGATAAAGAAGTATATGCCTATGATTTAACAGAAAATGTCTATCCGTATACTAAGAAAACAATCGAAATCGAAGCAATTGCAGATACATACGCAACATTGACAGGTGTAGGAACGATAACACTTGATTACAACTTAGTTGATGGTATTAATGTCTTTACAGTTTATGCCACAAGCGAATTAGGTGTAAAAGGTAAAGCGTATGTGATTACAATAAAAATTGAAAAGCCATATAAAATTATTGATTTGAATGATTTGGTTGTAGTAGATGACAACGATCAAGTTTTATCATTTACGAATAATTATCAAGCAGGTACTTATGAATACACAATTGATTTGGAACCGACAGCACAACTTTCAAACGTTAAAGTGTTTGCCGAGTTATTAAATGATGAAAAACAACAAATTGATATTACTTACGGGCAAGAGTTTACAATAACTTTAGAATCAAACGGAACAATCAACAAAGTTATTACATTTACAGTGACTGCAGAAGATAATGCAAGCAAAACATATACAATTACAATTAAAAAGGGTATTGTATTAAGCGATGAAAATGATATATTTGATATTTCATTTGCTGAGTATGCTTTTGAATTTAACCAAAGTGAAAAAACGTACGAATTTACAGTTCCATATGCCGTATCAAAACTAACAGCTACTGTCCTAGCAAGTGATAAAGCAACAATCTCTGGCAATAAAGTTTGGAACTTAGAAGTTGGTAAAGAAACACTTATTACAATTTTCGCGGTAAGTGAAAAAGGTACTAAGGGTGATGACTATATCCTTAGAGTTACAAGAGAACTTCCATCATCAATGAGTAAGTTGGATGAAATATACATAACGTTATCCGACGATATAAATCATTTCATCTTTGGTAATGAGTCAAGAGACCTTCAAAGTTTAAACGAAGTACACTTTGATGCAAATACTGGAAATTACACAATTAACTTAGGAATTGAGTATGCAAGAAAAGTAATCTATGTAACAGCAGTTAAAGGGCATAGTGGACAAGTTCTACAGTACTTTAGTTTAAACGAAATTTCTAATTTACAAACATTAAGTTTAAAACAAGGTGCAAATGAATTCCAAATATTCGTTATGGCTGAAGATGGCACAAGCTCATTCGCATACTCTATAACAATTAATGTTAAAAACACGGAAAATGATTTAAGTGAGTTAAAACTTAATAATGAACTTATTGATCTTGAGTCGGAGCTCAACTACGAAACAGAGCAAGAATTTGTAGATATTACATATAAGATGGTTCATGATAGTGGCTCAGTAAAATTATTTAATGGATTAACACAAGTTACAAATAAAATGAATTTAGAGTTTGGTGACAATTTATTATTCATTGAAGTCTATAATGATTACAATGAACTTGTTAATGAATATACAATAACAATTACTCGAAATAAATCAAGCAACAAAGATATCACATCCGTTACACTTAAAGATGTAAGTGGTACAAACTATATCGCATGGCATAAAGACACCTTAGAATATACAATAACAGTTCCATCAAGTGTTGGTACACTTACACTAGCCGTTGTACCTTCAAGTCCAAAAGCAAACGTTTATGGGAATGGTACATACGAAATTAAACTTGATGATGTCACATCATTTTCATTCTACGTTGAAGCTGAAGATGGCTTAAAAACAGCGACTTACCAAATATCTGTATTACGTCAAAGCTTATCAAAAGATGTTTATTTAAAAGAAATTGCATTTAGATATAATGCAAACTACTTATTCGGTTTATCAACTAGAAATCCACAAAGTGGTGTGGAATACATCTATGATCAACATGAACAAGTTATTAACTTAGGGTATGAATACGTTGGTAGAACAATTATTGTTGAAGACCAAAAAAATCATAACAATCAAGAAGTAACTTATATTGGTTTAACAGGAAAAACATTAACACTTCAATATGGAAGAAACGAATTTTCAATTGATGTTAAAGCAGAAGATCGTAGTGTCGATCCATTTACATATACGATTGTTATACATGTTAAACATAAAACAAACGATTTAGAATCTCTAAAAGTTAATAATGAAGTTGTCGCGTTTGATACAACGACATCTGAAATTTATTACGAGACAGAATCAACAACAATTTCACTAGATTACAAAGCATTAAATAACGGAAATATTGTTGTAAAAAACATAAACAATGATATCGTGAAATCAAATATCGCGTTAGAATATGGCGATAATATTTTCACTATGCTAGTTTATAACGAATTTGAAGATTTATACAAAGAATATCTATTAACAATTAAGCGTTTGGAATCAAGTGATAACTCTATTGAAGAGGTTACACTTTTTGGTAGTGATCATATCAACTACCTAAGTTTTAATGAAACAACCTATACGTATATAATTGAAGTTCCATATTTTGTTGAAGAAGTTACACTAAGTGTTATGAAGCGTCATGCTTTAGCACAAACATACATTGGATCAGAGTTAACAAGTAACAAAGTATTCCAATTAACATCAGGCACGGTACAAGATATTGAATTTCGTGTTGTTGCTGAAAATGGTGATACCGTTACGTATAACGTTGAAGTCGTACGTTTGCTAAACACGGAAAACAAACTTAAAGATTTAACTGTAGAAACAAATATAGATACTTTAATCGATAGCACAATATTTGATGCCGATACTTTATATTACTATTTTGAAGTTACAGAAGAACATCAAACGTTACGTATGCAATTTGAGGCAAACTTTGGCCAAACAGTAAAAGGTTTAGGCTTTGAAATCAATGAAGTCCTGTCAATTCAACATGGATTAAACACATTCATCATTGAAGTTTATCCTGAAGATGATTCTATTGATACAATACAATACGTTATTGATATTGAAATGATCAATCAAAACGCAGATATTGATGAAATTATTGTCAACGGTGAAAACATTTATGTAAATGGAATAAACCAATACACACTAAATCCAGTATCAAGTGAAGTGCAATCAATCACACTAGAAGTTTTAGCAAAAGATAATTATGCGCATGTTGAAGTTTTAGTTAACGGTGTGAAGATACAAGATAACAATGTTGTGCTTCAAACTGGAAACAATACAATTTCAGTTCAAATAACAAGTGAAAATGGACAAAATATAAGTGAAGTAACAATCAACATTGAACAACTGTTAAATACGTATGACTTATTTGATGAACTTAGCGTTATAACCAATAAATCAACTTATTTACTTGGTAGCCCAGATAAAGCCGCAGTGATTACATTTGATCCAGAAGTATTTACATATACATTAGAAGTTAATGAAGATGTTATCTGGATTAAATTAGACTATGTACTTGGAAATGCTAAACAATCATTTGTTGGTGATTTTAATAAACAATTAACGATTAATCATGGTATGAATAGTTTTGAAGTTTGGGTGTATCCAGAAGATACAAGCTTACCGGGACAAAAATATGCAATACAGGTAAATCAAACATATAAAGATATTGATTTAAGCGAGTTGAAAGTTAACGGAAAATCAATTTATGATGAATATACACAAGACTATATGCTTGATGCTGTTACGACAGATGTATCAAAAATAACACTATTACCAGAGTTAACTAATATTTATGGTCAATATGAAATAATTGATGCTAAAGGCAATGTCATTACAAACAACGAAGTTCCACTATATTTCGGTGAAAACATTATTTCTATTAACTTAGTTAGCGAATCAGGCGAAACAACAAGAACATACACAGTTAAAATTCATCAAACGTTAAGTAGTGCAAACGAAATAACAAAAGTTGAAGTCGTAGACTTAATGACAAACTTAAATAAAATTATTTTTGATAAAAACACGCACACTTACAACGTTACGTTAAACCATACTTCTGACAAAGCAAGACTCATTGTTGAAGCAAGTCCAAAAGCGAAAATTTTCATCGATGGTCATGAAGTTGCATTAGGTAAAAAAGACTATTCATTAGCTCAAGGTGAAAATAAAGTCATCTCATTTTATATCGAAGCAGAAGACGGTAGTCTAACGGATACGTATGAAATTCATGTATATCGTAGAACGGAAGATGAAGGCGCTTTATCAGATAACAATATACTAAGTGATTTAAAAGTTGAGCTTCCGATAAACAGCAATACAATTAACTTTGATCCAAGTATTTATACATATTATGTGACGGTACCATATAGCGCATCTGAAGTGTATTTAAAAGGTTATCCAGAGCATCCAGGCGCAACCGTTTATAATGAAGGCGCATATGCCTTAGAAGTTGGGCAAAACGATCCGATATATATTCGTGTACAAGCTGAAGATGGTACACCATCTAGATACCAGTACACCGTAATCTTTACAAGGGAATTACCAAATAGTGATACAACACTAAGCGATTTAAAACTTTATGATTTGCAAGGTAACTTACTAAACTTTGATCAAAAAGTATTCAATCCAGATAACTATGTGTATAGTATTTCTTTAGGAAAAGATGCGGCAATTAATCAAGTGCGTGTTGTTGCTGAAAAGAATAATGAAACACAAACAATCTTTGGTACAGGTGTTGTAAGTCTACATGGTGAAGTAGAAGGACAGTATAATACGATTTTACCTGTAACAGTTGTTGCAGAAGATGGTACAAGCAAAGACTACTTGATTTATGTATTACATGAATTAGACTTCTCTAACTTAATCGAAATTAAAGATATTTCAATTATTGGGGATGATAACATATCATACTTTGGTCGAGAATTTGCAAGTGATATTTATGAATATGAAGTTTATGTACCATTTAATGTTAGTGATTTAAGATTAATTGTTCAAACATTTGGTAATGTTATTTATCTTGATGAATTTGGTAGTGAAATTGATGAAAATCGTTTACAATCATTTGATGATAACGATTTAATTATTTATCGCTTCAAGATTCAATCGATTAACGAACAAAATTATTCATTGCCATACGAAATCAAAGTCATTCGTGAAAAGGCCGATGATAATGTTTTCCTAGAAGATCTAATGATTGACGGTAAAACAATTCCAAACTTTGATAAACATATAAATAATTATGTCTATGTACAATATATTTTAGATCCGAATTTTGTTAACGTATTTGCCAAAGCAGAAAGCGATTCAAGTGTTGTAAACGGAAATAACACATATGCGCTCATCGAGGGCGATTCCATTTATATTAGCATTATTGTTACAGCACAAAACAAATCAACAAATACATACACGGTTGAAGTTAAATATGTTGACTCAAACGCATTATTAAAGGAACTCGCTGTTTATGAAATCGATGAATTTGGTAATGAGTTTGTCCGTCAAGTTGCGCTTATTGAAGGTGAATTTAACTATACAGTTCAAATTGATAAGGATATTAAAGTTATTAATATTTTAGGTTCTGCAATGGATCAAAAAAGCGCACGACTTAGAGGATTTGGTCAATACAATGTTAATGAAGCTGATCTAACTGTTCCTATTACAGTAACAAGCGGAGACGGCTCAGAAGAACGTGTGTACTTTGTTACAGTAACGAAAAATCTAAGAGGAAACGCAAAACTTAGAAGTATTGAGATTAACGGACATACCATCGAAAACTTTGATTCAGATACATTAATTTATGACGCTGAAATTTCAAGTGATACAGGCATCGTTACAATCTCAGCTGAAGCACGTGATAACAACGCAACCATCTTTTTTAATGGTAAAACATATGATAACAACCAATTTACACAAAACGACTTACAACCTGGTCAAACATCAATCATAATTAAAGTTGTAAGTGAAAGTGGTGAAGTTATTGAAACATATGTTGTTAACCTTGCGAAAGCTTATCAACCAGACTTATTATTAACGATTCTTTTAATCGTAAGCTTACTCTTATGGATATTTGCAATTTTAGTAACAATTATAAAGAAGACACGTAAAGGCAAATCACATGATCACCAAGATCAATTGATTTTCTAAAAGGAGAACAACAATGAATCTACAAATAAACACACTCATGAATATGAGTCCAGTTCAACGAACATTACTCGTTGTTGCGTCATTAATATTTATCGGTGTTGCCATTTATTTTCTAATCAATTGGTATAAAAAAACTAGAACAATCGATAAAAAAAATAAAATGATGACAATGAACTTAGTGGTTAAGAAAAAACCATTTATGGAATATCTAGAATATAAGAAAGAGCAACAAGAACCATTCAACATATTCATGGTAAAAATTAACAGTTTATACCAACTTGAAAAAATATATCCAGATCACATTGTTCGAATGTATTTATCGCGTATTGCAAAAGAACTTAGTGTTTACTTACCGTTTGGTGGAAAAGTAGCACAAACAGAAAAACGTGATACATTCATCCTTTATTACCCAAAAACAAACGAGGATATGTACGAGGTTGGCGAGCGCTTTAAAGCGCTTGCCTCCAAAACCTATCAAAAACCAGATATGAAGGTTACGAAAGGTGCGAGCGTTGCATTTATTGAAGATACAGATTTCTCATTAGATCGCGTATCAAGCACACTTGCATCATCACGTAGAAATCTAGGGCTTACAACAAAATATGATGAAAGTATTACTCATGATTCAAGTGATTTTGAGTTACTAGAAGATAAAATTAAGCAAAGCAATATGTTAGTTAAATCGTGGCATGTTAATAAAAATCTCGATGGTAACTACCGTGAAATTTATAATGATGTTGTTATTAACCAAACAACATTTAAACAATTTTTTGATAAAGTTCCAGTTGTGGATCATTCATGGATTAACATGGATGCTATTGAGTGGTTATTGAAGCATCATTATGACCATCATGTATATTCAGCAATTGACATACCCGTCTTATTAAGCACATTAGAAAAAATAAATTTTACAGAAGTATTTGAACATTTAGTTTTAGCAAATAGCTTTTTGATGCAGCAAATGATCTTATCGATTAAAATTACAAATGTTACACATGAGGAAAGAATTATTAAAAACATTTTAATGCTGAATGAACTTGGCGTAAAAATATCGCTTGAAATTAACAGTTTAAATCAAGAAGTGTACGCATTTATTCAAAAATATCACATTGAAAGACTTGAGATAGATGATGCATTAATGAATGATGAAAGTATTTCAGAATTGTTATACTTTGCTAAAGTTAATCATCTAGAAGTTTTATTAAAAACGAACAATAAGAATCGAAATATGACGGAATTAAATATTACACATATGACAGGTTCTAATATTGTCTTTAATGCAGAAAATGGAAAGAAAAGAGGTCGTAAATAATGTCTAAATTTTCAGCTTGGTTTGTCGCGTTCTTTACGGAGTTTTTTACAGACCTATGGCATATTATCAAAGGGTTTTTTGCTGGTATTTATCGCTTAATTATTGGAAACCCCATGAAATATATCAATAATTTAATGGTTTACTCGAAAGAGTATACAGCTGTTGATTGGCTATTAAGTTTAATCTTTCTAGTTATTTTCGCATTATTAATTGTTCTTGTATGTTTAGTTATTTATCAACAGTTAAAACGATACATTCGTTTTACAAAAATTGAACAAGATAAAATGGTTTTATTAAACCAAATGAATTTGCTTGAGCGAAGAATAAGAGAAGGTAATGTACCAAGTGTACAAACACCTAAAGTTGGCAGTACACCCATTGTGAAAAAAGATACACAGCGTGTAAAAGGCAACCGCTTTACAAAACTAAACTTAATTGACGAAAAATATAAATATACGGTATTACCAACATTAATGACAGAAAAAGATCGCTTATCTTTAAGTGAAATCGTGAGTCACTTTAGAAATTATGCAGCATTCCACCATAAACTTTACTATAGCGAAAAAGTTGCTGCAATATTTATCGCAGGTCTTGCAACATCGAAAATCTTAATTTTAGAAGGTATTAGTGGTACAGGTAAAACAAGTTTACCGTATGTCTTTGGTAAATTTATTAACAACGATGCTAACATCATTTCAGTTCAACCATCATGGCGAGACCGTTATGAAATGATGGGATATTTCAATGAATTTACAAAAAAATTTAACGAAACGGAGTTTTTAAGTAGTGTGTATGAGGCGACTTATCGAACAGATGTTAACCTTGTCGTACTTGATGAAATGAACTTGGCACGTGTCGAATACTACTTTGCAGACTTTTTATCACTTCTTGAATTACCAAATAGTGATGAATGGCAATTAGAAATTGTTGCTGAACAACAAATTGGCGATCCTGTACATTTAAAAGAAGGCAAAATACGAATTCCAGAAAATATGTGGTTTATTGGTACAGCAAATAACGATGATTCGACATTTGCTATTACGGATAAAGTCTATGACCGTGCCTCATCAATTTCAATGAATGAAAAAGCAGTACCATTTTCTGGTATTGATTTACCAAAAATAACGATAAGTTATCAATACTTAAAAGACTTGTTTGATCAAGCATTATCAACATATCAAATTTCAAAAGTGCATATGGATGCGATCTATAAGCTTGATAATCATATTTCAAAAGTTTTCCAAATTACATTTGGTAACCGTATTATGAAACAACTTGAAACATTCGTTCCTGTTTATGTAGCGTGTGGACGTGAGGAAATTGAGGCGATTGATTATATTATTGCGCGTAAAATTATTCGTAAATTTGAAACACTAAACTTACCATTTATGAAAAGAGAACTTGAAGAATTGGTTTCTTTATTTGATAGTTTATTTGGTAAGAATAAACTTATTGAATCAAAAACAATGATTCTTAAGTTTATTACGCAAGTATAGGTCTTATATATGAATAACGATTATAAGAAAGAATTTTTTGATGAATCAATTGCTGAAAACAAACAATCAACATTTTTAAAAACATTTTTTGATGCACTGAAAAATGGCGATGTTAAACGCACGCAATCACTTCAAGTTGAATACCAAAGATTTGAGGAAGAATGGTTAAATAATTTGAATACTTTCTTTCCAAGTCTTATTCAAATTACACGCGATTTAAAAAGTTCATTAAGAACAGAAGAAGAAATTTTACCTGTTGAAAAAACACGGCGAACAAATCCGGAATCAATTCGGCACTTACTAAGAAACACTCGATACATTAAAGATATCGATGAATCTGGTGACATTATTCCAGAAAAAGTTTTAAATGCTTTATCAGAAATAGATTATGGGATTTATGAAAACCGCTTTATTATGACACTTGTTGATAGGCTCTATCATTATTTACATAGACGTATAGAAGTTATTAGAGAGCATGTCATGGGTAACAAAGAAATGCATTTTAATTATGAAAGTTTCTTTGAAATTGATAAAACGAGTTATCAGATGCAAATCAACATAAAAGCTAACGAAGAAATTGATATTAAAGAAATTGATATTCATAACTATCGAATTTATGAGATGGCCAATGAAGCATTTAAAGTCATCTCACGTATTTATCATAGTGAATTTATGAAAGTTATGAAAAAATATCAAAAAGTAAAACCACCAATTATGAAGACGCAAATCATCTTGAAAAATCCTAATTTTAAAAATGCGTATTTGTTGTGGCTATACCTTGATAAACTTAATGAGTTAGAATACACTTTGGAGCGTAAGATTAAAAAAGTTGATTTTAGTAAAACATATTCCGAAGAAATTGATCGTAGCATTTCAGCCTTGTTTTCAACAATTTATAACAATAGTGATATTAGTATTAAAGATGGGGAAATTATTACCGAAAATATAAAGCCAAAAAGTAACGATGTGGACTATGTTAATAACGCATCACTTACACCAGTGCCCTATGTTTTAGAGCCAAATCTTGCAACAGAGTATCACTTGAAAAAAGCCAAACAATTTATTAATAAGCAATTCACTGAAATTACTCAAACGACTCATGATCATGAACAAAGTTTAAAACAATTGCTTGTTGACCAATACGGTATTGCAAATCAAGTCTTTAATTATTATTTTGAAACCGATCAAGATGAAGATGTCTTTGATCGCCTCATTAACTATGCGAATCCGGTTAGACGTTATGAGGAAGCACTCCGTAAGTATGTTGTTGCAAAAACACAAAGAGAAGTTACAGAAAAAATGTTTAATGATGCTGTAAACCTTGAAGCACGTTGGATAAGAGAAGCTGACATACTTCATAAAGAAGCCATCAAACATATTATGGATAAAGAATACAAAGAAACCGAAGAAGTTGTTATGAAAATGCGTAGAGAACACGCAAGAGAAATGGATGGCTTTGACCGTGAACTTGTTAGTGAAACAAAGAAGAAACTTCGTATTGCTCGAACAAAAAATAAAGAAAGTATACAACTTATTAAAAAGTCGTATAGTGATAAGCTTAAAGAGTTTAGAGTTAAAGAGCGCGAACGCGTAGCAAACGAACGTGAAAAAATTAAAGAACGCAACAAAATAATGCGTCAAAAAATTAAAGAAAAACGTGCGAAAGAACGTGAAAAAGAACTTCTTAAATTAAAGAAAAAACGCGAACAAGACAAAGAAGCTCTCCGCAAGCGCTTAATGATGCAAAAAGACAATCTTCGCAAGCAAAACAACGAAAAATTGCGAAAGTTAGCAAGTAAAACTGTTGAGTAATTATTAAAAAATGAGTGTCTAAAAAAAATTATTTAGGCATCTCTTTTTTTAAGTATGAAAATATTAATGTTTTTGATATAATATCATTAAGATGGAGGAGAAAAACATGGCAATTTTAGTGACCGGAGGACTAGGGTTTATTGGTTCACATACAGTAATTGAATTATTAAGTTCAGGTTATGAAGTAGTTATTGCAGATAATTTAAGCAATTCAGAAATTTCTGTACTAGACAAGTTAAAAAAACTAAGCAATAAAACGATTGCTTTTTATGAAATAGATGTTACAGATAAAGATAAGTTAGAACTTATTTTCTTAAATCATGAAATCGATGGAATTATTCACTTTGCAGGATACAAGGCAGTAGGGGAATCTGTCGTAAACCCATTATCATATTATTATAACAACTTGATGTCTACTATAAGCTTGGCAGAATTAGCAAGTAAGTATGACGTCGAGTCTTTTGTATTTTCTTCATCTGCAACTGTTTATGGGGATAACGTTTCACCATTTAAAGAAGATATGCCTTTGTTGGAAAGAACAAATCCATACGGTGAAACTAAAGCGATGAGCGAACGTATTTTATCAGATTATTCAAAAACAGAACCAACGAAAAAAATTACATTATTAAGATATTTTAATCCGATTGGTGCGCACGAATCTGGCTTGATTGGTGAAGTTCCAAAAGGTATTCCAAACAACTTAATGCCTTATATTACACAAGTAGCTAGTGGAAAACGTGAAAAATTATTTATTTTTGGAAACGACTATGATACACCAGATGGCACTGGCGTAAGAGATTATATTCATGTTGTTGACCTTGCAAGAGGCCATGTTGCTGCACTTAAAAAAGCTAAACAAGGTATTAATATCTATAATTTAGGTACTGGAATTGGTGTTTCTGTACTTGAATTGATTCATACGTTTATTGAAGTGAATCAAGTAGACATTCCTTATGAAATTGTTGAACGAAGACCTGGTGATATTGCCGTAAGTTATGCTGATACATCTAAAGCGGAGAGAGAACTAGGATTTAAAACGGTAAAAACTGTTGAAGACATGGTTCGAGACGCGTGGCGATTTGAGAAAAACTTAATAAAATAGAATGAAAATGACAACGAGAACTTCAGCAATAATGAATAACAAACAGCAAATGCTCCTTCATTTAGTTCTACTTGGATTGATTACTTATGGATTGTGGCTGTTCCAATTTTCTTTTTGGATTAATGTCACAATTTTTGCCATATTGATGATTCTAGCAATATTAAAGGGGACATTTAAACAACAATTGTTGGTTCTTTTGTTTAGTATACTTGTCTCTTCACGAACACACGATACAACATTGTTAGAATTAACAAACAACATTATCTATACCGTTGATCCTCATATTGTTACAGTTTCGATATTATCCATAGTAAGTATTGTAAAAGCGGTAAAAAACCGGAAAATGCATATGGGAAAACTAAGTTTACCAATATTACTAATTTCGATTTATGCATTAATATCCATTATATGGACGCCAGTATTTATTGATGGACTATCTGGTTTTTTCACAATTCTTGAAGGTTATATGATGTACTTTATTATAAGTGAACATAAAGATGAAGAGTTATCAATGAAAGATATTTCAATAGTTTTTACAGTTTTTGGTTTCGTCCTTTCAGCACAAATGCTTACACACTATATAAATTATGGGTTTATAGAAGCCCTGAAAACGAAACATGTATTTAGTGATTTTTGGGCAAATCCAAATGTTGCATTTGCACTTTATGGATTTATTATCCCAATGAGTTTATATAAGTATCGCCATATAAAATCAAAATATAAATATTTATTCATCGTTTTGGATTTAATGATTATAGGTTGTATGATCTTAAGTCAATCGAGAGGGCTATACTTTGGTTTTATTGTAGGTATTATATTTGCATTACTTATTTATTTTAGAAGTCGTTCAAAAACATTATTAGTTATTGGAGGAACGATCTTTGTATCTTTTATAGCAACCATGATGATTTTGGTATTCTTTAAAGAAAGATTTATATCGTCATACGAATGGATGGATGAATTTTCAAGTGGTAGATTAGCACTTTATGATATAGCGATTCACAGATTTACAGGATCGCTAAGAACATTTATATTTGGAGACGGTATATTATCGAGTAGATATTATATAGAATTGGCCGGAAAGTCATCGATGTATTACCATAGTTTTTTCTTTTATGCATTTGCAACACTTGGAATCATTGGTATTGCCTTATACAGTTTTTTATTTTATAGAATCTATCAAGTTTTCAAACCAAGGTTAAGAAAATATGCTTATTTAAGTATTGCAATTCTTGTTTTCTTGGCACACCAACTTGTAGATGTGGGCTTTGATAATCGATTTTTAGGTGTTATATTTTACTTTATTGTAGGTCTTGTAGAGTATCGTCAGTTGAACTTGGAAAAGCAGTTGCAAGAATGTAAATAAGTATGTTATATTAAGTATGCTATATTATGTATATTATATAAAGAGACAAAGTGATAGGATTTTCAAAATTTTATCATCGTGTCGTGGAATCATTCAAAATGTTTCGATAGCAATTTAAGATTGGAGAGAAATATGAAACAAAAAAATATTTTCTTTAGTAAAGTCTCAAAGATTATCATCTTGGTGGCTTTTGATATTATTGCACTATTAGCAGCCTTTTTACTAGCGCTATTAGCAATTAGAATTTTAGTTGTTACAACCTTTACAGCAGGAGCAGTATTAAAATTTCTACTTGTAACAATTGGGTTTAAAATCATTTGGTTTTATATTTTTGGACTTTATAAGATTGTAACAAGATACATTGGCTTAATTGATTCAGTACGTGCATTTTTTGCAGTAGTATCTGCAAATGCCCTTATTTATATTCACTTACTTATAAATCATGTGGATAGTGTGTACTTGTCCGTTGTTTTACTTGCAACACCTATTGAGTTTTTAAATATTTTGGTACCAAGGTTTTTTGAACGTTTATATGAATATTTTAAAAGTACAATACGTCATAAGCGTATAGGTTTAAAACGTACAGTTATTATTGGTGCAGGAGCAGCAGGTAGAATCGTCTTAGAAGAAATTAACGCTAATGTAAATTTGAGTAATCGTGTTGTTTGTTTTGTTGATGATAATCCAGAGAAGCAAAACAAATATATTTTAGGTATTCCAATTGTGGGTAGTCTTGATGATTTAGAAAAAGTAATTATTGAGTATCATGTTCAAGAAGCAATTTTCGCGATTCGTGAACTTGATGAATATCGACAAAAAGAAATTATTGAACGATTAACCGCATTAGAGGTTAGTATTAAAAAGTTAAATTTAATATCTGAGATCAATGATACACAAAAAGCACAAATTATTGACTTTAATATTGAAGATTTATTAAATAGAGAAGCGGTTGTTTTAGAAAATAGCGGTATCAAAGATTTTATTAAAGATGAGATTGTTCTCATAACAGGTGGTGGTGGATCTATTGGTAGCGAACTTGTTCGTCAAGTAGCGAAATATCAACCAAAAGCAATCATTATTTTTGATTTTTATGAAAACAATGCTTATGAGATTCAAATGGAAATTGAACGACATATGAAAAAAGGTATGTTTGAGCGATTTGAGCTTCATGTTATTATAGGTAGCGTATATAATAAAGAACGCGTTTATGAAGTATTTAAAACTTATCGACCAACCATTGTATTTCATGCAGCAGCATACAAACATGTACCGCTTATGGAAAGTAACTCTAAAGAAGCAATTCGTACAAACGTTATTGGGACACATTATGTTGTTGATGCTGCAATTGAATGTGATGTTAAAAAGTTTGTGTTAGTATCAAGCGATAAAGCGGTACGTCCAACAAATGTTATGGGAGCTACCAAACGATTTGCTGAACTTATTATTTCTAATGCAGATAAAGTATCAAAAACAAAGTTTTCTGCAGTTCGTTTTGGCAATGTTTTAGGATCAAATGGAAGTGTTATTCCTCTATTTAGAAAACAAATTGATGAGGGTGGTCCTGTTACTGTTACAGATGAAAGAATCACACGTTATTTTATGACCATTAAAGAAGCGGTTAGCTTAATTTTGCAAAGTGCAGTTTATGCAAAGGGGGGCGAAATTTTCGTCCTTGATATGGGTGAACCAGTTAAAATTTTAGATTTAGCACGTAAGATGATTCGTCTTAAAAATTTAATACCAGATAAAAATATTAAAATTGAAATTACAGGATTAAGACCAGGTGAAAAATTATATGAGGAGTTATTGATTGATGTTACTAAAAATAACCATACATCAACAGAACATCCAAAAATATATATTGAAAATGCAAGTGAAGATATACGTAATTTACCGATTGATGAACTTGTTCAAACGATTGAAACCATGAATAATGATGACGTTCGATCAATGCTAAAAGAAATTATTAAAACGTATCAAATAAGTAATTCTTAAAATTTTAGGAGAAAATGTATGCCAAAATATTTTGGAACAGACGGTATTCGTGGCGTAGCCTTTGAGTTTTTAAACGAAAAGCTCGCTTTTAAAATTGGACAGGCATTAAGTATAGCCTTTGAAGAAAAAGAAGTTGTTATTGGATGTGATACTAGAGCATCATCAATGACACTTGCACACGGGATTGCCTTTGGCGCAATTACACGTGGATTACATGTGAAATTTGCTGGTGTTGTCTCCACACCAATGATTGCTTATTATTCGAAAAAGAAGCAGATGATTGGTATTATGGTTACCGCATCGCATAATCCATATACGGATAATGGTATTAAAGTATTTGATAAAGGCTATAAATCAACCGAGGCTATCGAAGATATTATCGAAGGGTATATTGATAAAGATGAAATTGAGTTTAGTCATTATGGAACATTTGATTTAACCGATGATGTTGCTAATGAATACATGGAGTTATACAAAAAAATTAAAATTGAGAACTTTACCGATGTTATCGGTGTAGACAGTGCTCATGGGGCAAATTATAAAATCGCAAAAAAAGTACTAAACTATTTTCAAATACCATACAAACATATCGGAAATGAACCGGATGGAGTAAATATTAATAATGGTTTTGGGTCAACACATATAAAAACCATTCATAAGTATGTAAAGGAGCATCAATTGGCATTAGGATTTGCATACGATGGAGATGGTGATAGACTTTTAGTTTGTGACCAAAATAATATATACGATGGCGATTTACTCATTTATATCATCGCAAACTATTTAAAAGATCAAAATTTGTTATATAAAGACTCTGTTGTGTTAACACAAATGAGTAATCCAGGAATTATTAAAGCATTTAAAGACCGAAATATTCATGTTGTTGAGACTGAAGTTGGTGATAAATACGTATCAGAAGCCATTCGAAAAAACAATTACACAATTGGTGGTGAAAACTCAGGACACTTATTATTAACACACTTGTTACATAGTGGTGATGGATTACTTGCAAGTATGTATATCCTAGAGATTTTATCGAAAACAAATAAGACATTAAGCGAGTTAACAAGCGATGTCATTATGTATCCACAAAAGCTTATCAATATAAAAAATATTAATAAAGATGTCTTAAAATTAGACCATGTTAAAAAGTATATCGAAGAAACTCGCACACGACTCGGCGAAAATTCTAAAGTCTTAATTAGACCGTCAGGGACCGAACCACTTCTTCGTGTAACAATGAGTCATGTTGATCAAAATATCTTAGACCATGAAATAAATCAAATGGTAGAATTTCTTAAACAAGAAGGAGAAAAAGTATGAAGACGTACGCTTTAGTATTAGCGGCAGGTAAAGGAACAAGAATGCGCACGATAATGCCAAAATGCGCATACCCGATTTTGAAAAAACCGATGATTGAGTACATCGTAGAAAACATTGAAAAAAGTAATATAGATGAAACGGTTGTTGTTGTTGGACATAAACGTGAAGTATTACAAGATATTTTACAAGACCGTGTATCCTATGCATATCAAGAAGAACAATTAGGAACTGGACATGCAGTTTTATCTGCTGAAAGCATTTTAGCGCATAAAGAAGGAATAACTTTCATTTTACCGGGAGATATGCCGTTAATTGATTATGTTTTAATAAATAAAATATTATCTGCTCATCAAGAGATGGGGAATGACTTAACGGTAGTGAGTATGATGATGGATTATCCAAAATCATACGGTAGAATTGTGCGCGACGAATACAATTCAATTCTACGAATTGTTGAAGAAAACGACTGTAACGAATATCAAAAACAAATTAAAGAAGTTAATACAGGTATTTATGTTGTTAACAATAAAATATTATTTAATTCCTTAAAGAAAATCAAAAAGAATGAGCGTAAAAACGAATACTATTTAACAGATATCGTTGAACTTATGCATACCGATTACAAAGTAAACTCATTTATCGTGCGTCACCCACATGTAACAATGGGTGTTAATGATTTATATGGTATTAGTATTGCTGAAAAATATTTACGCGAATCAATCAATAAAAACCATATGTTATCTGGTGTATCGATTATTAACCCTGAAACCGTAACTATTGGTGATAATGTTGTTATTGAAGAAGGTGTAATTATTCACCCAAATACAACAATTACTGGTAGATCAGTTATCCATAGTGGTGCACAAATTGGACCAAATACAGAAATCCATAATTCTGAAGTCGGATCAAATACTGTTGTAAACCACTCATTAGTTTATGATTCAAAAATTGGAGAAGAAACGACTGTAGGGCCATTTGCACACTTACGTGGACATGCTGTTATTGGAAATCGTAACCGTATTGGTAACTTTGTTGAAGTTAAAAACTCATCAACGGGTGATGATACAAAAGCAGCACATTTATCCTACATTGGAGATGCAACAGTTGGCCATAATGTAAACTTTGGCTGTGGGTCTATTACTGTAAACTATGACGGTAAACTAAAACATAGAACAACAATAGGTGATGATGTCTTTATTGGTTGCAACGTAAACTTGATTGCGCCTATTTCGATAGGTAATGAAGTGTTCTTAGCGGCAGGTTCTACAGTAACTGATGACGTTCCTACAGGTTCATTTACAATTGCACGTAATCGTCAAGTAAATAAATCAGATTATGCAAAAAACTATATCAAACCTCATATTGATAAAACACCTGGACAATA
>DUPY01000053.1 GCA_012838065.1 Acholeplasma sp.
ATATCTATAGTTTAAGATAAATATAACAGAGGATTACATATGGAAATTAGTACAGAAAGACTCATATTAAGAGATTTTATAGAAACGGATTATCCTTTTTATTATGCACTTGAAACACATCCACATATTGATAATAAATCAAGTGAAAGAGTAATGATAAAACTCAACATGACAAAAGAAGGTATACTTAGACAATCAAGAAAATTACATAACGAATGGGTAGATATGCTTATATATTCATATCTAGATTCAAATTTAAATAAATAATCCAGAGACTCTAATCTCTGGATTTTTCATTTTATGATGTAATTTCTTCGAACAAATGATAAACTTTTAAATTGATATCCTGAAAGTTTACTTGAGTCTTCCCATCGATGATTTGATATTGTTTACCGTCTTTTGTTGTAAGAATATCGCCAATGTTGAGATTTGGTTGAACAGGTAAATAAAAATACTTAATATCCCATCCAAATGGATAGCTCTGAACTTTGAGTGTCATATATTTTATTTCATTTGTCATCTATTCATCTTCCTTTTACTTGAATGTAACACGATTTAGAAAACTATTTAATTATAGAGAACTAGAATTTTGAAGTTTACTTTAAAAATACATTGTTAAATGTTTGGTATAATACATATAGAACTATGGTGTTGAAAGGAGTGGATACATTGGATAATCAAAATAATTATAAATCCTGTTTATTCAAAGTCCCTATATTTAGTCACCTAAACTTAGATGAACAAAATGAGATAAGTATGCTTGCGACAGTAAGGAAACTATCCAAAGGGGAAGTCCTTTACAATATGGGCGATGTTGGTTCATCACTTTTTGTTGTACACAAAGGTAAAATCAAAATATCAAGATATAATGAAGAAGGTAATGAACAAGTCATTCGTATACTAAATTCTGGAGATTTTTTAGGTGAAGAATTACTCTTTTTAAATACACATACCGAAAACTTTGCTGTAGCTATTGATGATTCTGCAATATGTGTATTAGAAGGTACTAAATTAAAGAAGCATATTCTAGATAAGCCACAAATAGGTATAAGAATTATTTCAGAGTTATCTCAAAGGCTTTCTGAAACAGAAAGCAAATTAGAAAGTTATAATTTAGATTTAACTGAAAAACGTATTGTTACATCTATTTTAGAGTTAAGTCTTGATAGCCATCAATTAAAATTGCCTTATTCAAAAGCTGATTGGGCATCGATGTTGGGTATGACTCCAGAGACATTAAGCCGTAAACTTGCTAAACTCAAAAATCAAAACTTGATTGAATTAGATGGACAGCGAGTCATTAAAATACGAAACAAGAAAAAACTTATGGATTTAATAAACTGAATCTATAAAAATGATTAAAATTGACTGCGGTCAATTTTTTTTATTTGCTTGTTTGATATACTGATTCTGTATTAAGCAAGGGGGCACAAAAAAATGTTGTTACAACGGTGGATTTTAAATCAAAAAAAGAACATCATGTATGTATCTTTAGTTTTGATTATCCTAGCATATATTAATCTTTTTATATTTAAGATAGATACTATTACAGAAATGATCTTACTTATTTCGGGCTTATTTAGTACATTACCAATTATGATACAAGCTTATCAATCAGTTAAAGTTAAAATCATTAGCATTGACGTTTTAGTAAGTATTGCCGTAATAGGTGCAATATTAATTAAAAACTATGATGAAGCAGCCATCGTATCATTCTTATTTTTATTTGGGGCATATTTAGAACAGCGTACTTTAAATAAAACAAGATCAGCAATTTATGATTTAATTGAGATGATTCCAAACACAGTTATTAAAATATCCAATAATAAAACGGAAGACATTGATATAGATTTTGTGAATATTGGTGACACACTTTTGGTTAAAACAGGATCAAAGGTGCCCGTTGACGGTATTGTTACTCATGGGGAAGGATATATCAATGAAGCAAGTATTACAGGTGAAAGTATTCCAGTTGTAAAAAGAATAGGAGATATCGTGTATGCTGGAACAATTTTAGATAATGGCACACTACATATTGAGACACAAAAAATTGGTTCTGATACAACTTTTGGCAAAATTATTGAACTTGTTGAGGAAGCACAAGATTCAAAATCAAAGGCTGAACGTTTCATGGATAAATTTTCAAAATACTATACGCCATTTATTTTAATATTAAGTATTGTGACATACATTATTACGAAGAATATTGAACTTTCAATAACAATTTTAGTGCTTGGTTGTCCAGGTGCATTAGTTATTGGTATACCCGTTTCAAATGTCTCAGGCATAGGTAATGGTGCTACAAACGGTGTTTTATTTAAAGGCAGTGAAACGATTAAAGATTTTAGTAATATTGATGTTATGGTCTTTGATAAAACAGGGACACTTACCATTGGTAGACCAAAAGTAACCAATGTTAAATTTTACACAAAATATCAAAATGAAATGCTTTTATACTTAAATGCGATTGAAAAAGCATCGAACCATCCTTTAAGTCAAGCAATTGTAGAATACATTAATATAGATTCAACATATGATCATATACATGTTGAAACAATTAAAGGAAAAGGTATCATCGGAACGATAAACGATAAAACTATTTACGCAGGTAATCTTACACTTATAAAGGAAGCGAACATACAAGTTTCAAGTGATATCTTAGCTGATATAGAAACATTTGAAAAAGAAGGACATTCAATTATTTTGGTTGTATATGATAATGACATCAAAGCTTTATTTGGTATTAGAGATGAAATTAGACCCAATATGGAAAATGATCTAAAACAATTAAAAAAATCAGGTATTAAATCGTTTGTTATTTTATCTGGAGACAATCAAGGATCTGTAAATCGGGTTGCTAAAAAACTAGGTATTGACCATGCAATAGGGAACTTATTACCGAGTGATAAACTTAAATACATTAAAACGTTACAAGATAAAGATAAAATCGTTGCCTACATTGGCGACGGCATAAATGATAGTCCATCACTTGCACAGGCTAACATTGGTATATCAATTGGTGGTGGAACAGATGTTGCTATCGAAACGAGTGATGTTGTACTCATAGATGCAAAATTTAATAAACTTACACACGCATATAAACTGTCTAAAAAGATTATTGCAAACATGAAACAAAACATTTTAATTGCTTTAGGCGTTGTTACAGTACTTATATCGGGTTTATTTATTGGTGATTGGTTAAGTATGTCCATTGGAATGTTTGTTCATGAAGCGAGTATATTAATTGTTATATTGAATGGTATGAGATTAGTAAAATTTAAAGTAAAAAGCAACCGGTAAGGATGTCAAGCCTTAAAAAATAAAAATTCAGTCAAAAAGTGAATGAATTAGTTAAAAGAAGGCATACTTAAAAAAATAATAGATGTTTTATTAAAGTTTTAAGAAGAGATGA
>DUPY01000054.1 GCA_012838065.1 Acholeplasma sp.
ATTTCAGGCATCTCCATTGTTTGAAGTAATTCATACGTTTCTTCTAAGGATACTTCAATCAAATCACCTTCATTAACTTCTGGTAGGTCTGTATCAGCGCCATCATTTATACACCCAACCAGCGCAAGCGTCGTAAACAGTACGACAATAATTAGCCATAACTTTTTCATTTTTTTCCTCCCATTTATGCTATACTATGTATAACATACACTTTCATTATAACATGAAATTCATTTTCTATTCATCAATATATTTATGAGGTACTTATGATTTATATAAAAAACTTATCCAAGCACTACGAGCATGTAAAAGTATTAGAAAACTTAGATTTAGAACTTCCACAAATAGGCATTTATGCAGTAAGTGGTAAAAGCGGCGTTGGTAAATCAACGTTTTTTAACATTTTAAGTGGACTTGACTCAATGAGTTCTGGCACTGTGTGTATTGATGGTTATGCGCTTCATAAAATGACCCAAAATGAACTTGATGCTTTTCGCAGTGACTATATTGCGCTTATTTTTCAAGATTATGCACTGTTAGATAACTTAACGGTGTATGAGAATGTATGGTTATCTTCAATGTATGAAGCAGACGAAAAGGAAACCAAAAAGAAAATTGAAGATCTTTTAATAAGCCTTAAACTTATCCATTATAAAGATAAACAAGTTTTATATTTATCCGGTGGCGAGAAACAAAAGGTTGCAATTGCAAGAGCTCTAATAAAAAATCCTAAAATTATTTTAGCGGATGAACCTACAGGATCACTTGATAAAGAAAACGCCCATCAAATAATGGATATTTTAAAAAAGATATCTAAAGAAAAACTTGTAATCGTTATTTCTCATAACGACGAATTAATCAAACATTATGCTGATAAAGTACTTACTTTAAAAAATGGTAACTTTAATGAAAATGTTGAAAAATCAGAATTTGTGGAAAAGTCGATAAAATCAAAATCGGTTGCTTTTAGATTCATTAAGCGATTCACACAATCAAGCATTCGTTCTAAACGTCTTCAATTTATTTTTCTAGCACTTGTTTTAGCATTTTCAATGGTATCCCTTGGACTAAGTATACTTATTAACCGTTCGGTTGATAACTATGTAACCCATAATTATGAACGATTAATTCATGCTTATCCGATTGAAATTAGCCAAACGACGTTATATGTACCAGAGTTATCACATCAAAAGGTCGAATATCCTTATCGACCAGATTATTTATACGCAATACCAGACAACATTGTTGAACAAAACTTAAAAGTTAATCATTTAACAGAAGACTATTACGACTATGTATTAAGTATGGATGAATCTTACTATCAATCGATACGCTTGCTTTACGGTGAGACCTTTAACTATGCATTGAAAACAAATAACGTTTATGAAAAACTCAATATTAAAACCCATATACTATATAAAGATACTACTCAAGTAGCGAATGAGTTTGAAGTCATTTATGAGAAAGAATTAGATGTTGACTACAACTTTGTCTTAATAGTTGATGCATATAATAGAATTCCAAAGGACTTAGCTCTGTATTTAAAACTCGATGTTTCCAAGCCAATTTCATTTTTAGAACTAACACAGAAAGTTTTTTATCATGTTGATAACCAGGCACTCTATCAAAAAAATAATAATACCTATGAAATAAAGCCTTACCATTTAATTGATTCAAACTTAAAATCCATTGGTATATCAAAAATATTAAGACAAAGTGAAGTATACCCATTTATTACACTTCAACCGGGATTGTATATGCCTATGGATGCTTATGAGATATTTAGATTGAGCGCTTATGAATCTAGCGTCTACCAAGATCAATTATTAAGTAATACCAGCGTCTTGGGTGATACCCTTAATTTTGATAAGGCAAGTGCTCTTAGAAATTTAGGTTATGGCGAACTTCCAACAAAGTATATCCTTACACCAAAAAACGAACAATCAAAAGACCAAATTTTAAATTACTTACACGCTTATAATACACATACAATTGATAAAGTAGAGCCTTTAGATAAAGTTGGTATGGCTTTATCAATTGCTAATTCTTCTGTCGATTTATTAAGTCTAATTGTAAATATCTTCACATTAATTAGTATTTTTACATCAATGATTATGATATTTATTATGACGTATCAAAAAATTAGTGA
>DUPY01000055.1 GCA_012838065.1 Acholeplasma sp.
ACGCATAAGAGGCGAACAAAAGCCATCTTAAGCGCTACGAAAGTAGAGATAAATGGTCACACCCGAAAGGGAACAGAACATGGCTTATGCACATTGACAATAAAAAAGGCTTTTAAATAGCCTTTTTTTGTTATAATATACTCAAGGTGATTTTATGGACATAATTGTTAATGGTATCAAATTGAATTATGAAGTTTTTGGTGAAGGTATACCACTTATTTTACTGCACGGTAACCGAGAATCCCATGAAATTTTTCTACCTCTAATCGAACAACTTAAATCAAGTTTTAAAATTTATGCAGTTGATAGTAGAAATCACGGAAAATCTGAATATACAAAAAAATTTAATTATGAAATCATGGCTAAAGACATCTACGAGTTTATTATAAAGCTTGAACTTAAAGGTGCAAGTATCGTTGGTTTTTCGGATGGCGCGATTATTGGACTACATTTGGCATTAAAAGATTCTAAAATCTTAAATAAACTCGTCTTATTAGGTGTTAATGTTACACCTAAAGGTTTAGAAAAAGCGTTTTATGATGCCTATAAAAATGATTTGGATCCATACAATCAAATGATGTTTAAACAAAAACCTATACGTGGAAAAGATTTAAATAAGATTACAAATGATACATTAATTGTATATGGTGAACATGACGTAATTACAAGACAACAACAGTTGAGAATTTATAAAAATATTAGGAACTCAAAATATATTTCTTTAATAGGTGAAGATCACGCATCCTATATTTTAAAACCAGATAAATTACATAAATTAATATATGATTTTATATCAATAACGTAAAGATTTTTATTCAGGGAGAGAGAATAAATGATTCAGTTAAAAAATTTAAGTAGAACATATAAACCAAAAAAAGGTGAACCAGTTAAAGCGCTTGATAATGTTTCATTATCGATTGGTGAAACTGGTATGGTCTTTGTATTGGGTAAATCGGGATCAGGGAAATCAACTTTACTAAATATTATTGGTGGTCTTGATAAATATGATGAAGGGGATCTTATCATTCAAGGCAAGTCAACACAAAGTTTTAAACAAAGTGATTTTGACTCTTATCGTAATACGATGATTGGATTTATTTTTCAAGAGTATAACGTACTTGATGAGTTTACTGTCGCTCAAAACATCGGCTTAGCGCTTGAACTTCAAGGTCGTAAAGCAACGAATGAAGCGATTAGTGAAATTTTACTAGCTGTTGACTTAGAAGGTTATGCAAAGCGCAAACCAAACGAGTTATCTGGTGGTCAAAAGCAAAGGGTTGCTATTGCCCGAGCACTCGTAAAAGACCCAAAAGTTATTATGGCAGATGAACCTACTGGAGCGCTAGATAGTGAAACTGGTAAACAAGTCTTAGAAACATTGAAGCGATTATCGCATGAACGTTTAGTTATCGTTGTTTCACATGATAGAGACTTTGCAGAAACGTATGGCGACCGCATTATTGAATTTAAAGACGGACGTATTATTCGTGATGTCACCCGAAGTAATGAAATTACCGAGGATTATAAACAAGGAATCGAATTACACGATGATGAAGTCATGGTAAGTAAAGGTTATCAATTAACGGAAGAAGATGTTCGCGTCATTAATGAGTATTTATTGAAGTTATCAAATGACAATTTAAAAATAACAACAAAGCAAAAAAGTAGACAAAACGGCAAAAAAGTAACATTTACAGAAACAAAACCACTTGATATTGTGATGAGTAACGATGAGTATAAACCAATCAAGTCGAAATTACCATTTAAAGTTGGCTTGAAAATTGGTGCTTCCTCACTAAAGCATAAACGTATTCGACTAGCATTTTCAATAATACTAGCATCAATATCATTTGCTTTATTTGGATTAGCAGACACGCTTGGAACTTACAATAAATACGATGCAATTGTAAATTCCATGTTTGATTCAAATATTAATTATTTAGCATTTACTGCGCAAAAGCGATATGATTTTGAAGATTATGCATATACTGAAAATATCTTATTTAGTAAAGATGCACTAGACGAAATAAATAGTTATAAAGAGAATGTAAATTTTATTCCCATACTAGGCGATGTTAATAACTATGAAGGAAGCTTTATCTACAGCAACAATGTCGGTGAATTATCACAAGGAACAATATCTAGAATTTATCTACCAAGAGCAAGCGGTTTTATCGCTATAACACCAGAAATTATCAATGGATTTAATTTGACGTTCATTGGACCAACGCCAACGATTCCACTACAAGATAACGAAATAATTATTTCTTCTTATGCATTTGATGTATTTAAAAAGTATGGTTACAGACCACTTAATACAACTCAAAAAATTACTATAAGTATACCGACAGACTTAATCGGAAAAAGCATAAGAATTAATAATAAAGACTTTATAATAAAGGGTATTGTTGATACACATCTATCGCTTGATCGTTTCGCACCACTCGATGAAAGTTATGATTCTTCAATCTCAGATTATCTATTAAGTGAAGAATTATCACATTTAATTCGTTACAGTCATCATAGCGCATTTTTTGTTAATCAAAACGCATTCAATTCCTTTGTGGTTGAACGATTAGGTAAGTATGGCTATAATTCTTATTTAACAATAGGTGAAGAAACACCTAGATTTATTGAAAACTTTAACAATCGAGATTCCGTTGTTCATAAGACGATAACACTTAATGGCATTAACAAAGATAACTTATTATCAAATGATGTACTTGTAAGCTATTCGATGCTCCGTGATTTATATTTCCAAGAGTTTTCGGATGCAATGATGGATAGTGAAAACCCATTATACGGGCAAATTATTTATAGTCGAATGTCAAGAACTGAATTACGACAAGCATTGATTGCATCTGAATATACATTTTATAATGAAGAAATGATTAGTGATGATGTTGATAATTGGCCAAATGATTTTGCAATAGCATATGCTCGAGAGTATTTTGAAATACTTGCTAATATCGACTTTGATCTATATGATGAGTTGAATCGAGAATTTATTAATGAAACATCAAAAAATCTAACACCAAAGATGGTTAAAATAACAGATACGACGTACACTTATAGCGGAACAACACAACTTGAAATTATTACGAATGTCGATGTTCGTATTGCTGGGTATTACTATGAATCTGATGAATGGGTTGGTTCAGTTAGTGCATCTAGTGAGGTTGCAAACGAACTCGGCTATGAAGTTCTAGGTACTTATACATCAGTAATCGCACCAATAAATGGTATCGATGAAAAGACAATACGATTTTTTGCTGAAGTTCATTACCAAAATAACGATGATTTAAGTTTCTTGATGCGTAATGAAGTTATGGCAACTCTTGATACAGTTAATAGTTTGTTTGAAACACTTGCACAAGTATTTTTATATGTTGGAATTGGTTTTGCAGTCTTTGCATCCTTGCTGTTATTAAACTTTATTGGAACATCTGTATCATATAAAAAACAAGAAATTGGTATCTTGCGTGCAATTGGCGCACGTGGACGTGATGTTTTGAGTATTTTTACAAAAGAAGCACTTATTATCGCGCTTATTAACTATGTGATTGCAATAACACTAGTAATATCTGTTACAGTCTATTTAAACTCTATGTTACGAAATGACTATAATTTACTTATTACTATTCTCAACTTAGGTATTCGACAAATTGTCTTAGTTTTACTTGTAAGTATTGGCGTTGCCTTTATTAGTGCAGCAATACCAGTATCAAGTATTGCACGAAAACGACCAATAGACGCAATTAGAGATAGATAAAAAAATGGGTGATTCCACTTGGAATCACCCTTTTATATTATAAATTTATTTTTTTTCGCTTAAAGATTTTTGTAATTTCAACAACAATGAGTGGTACTAATGATAAACCGATTATTATTAACCATTGTTTGAAATCAGGGAACTCAACTTCAAATAAACGTTGAGTAAAGCCAAAAGATACAGCAGCTAATTGTAATGCAAGCGAAATAAATAATGCATAAATTAATGCTTTATTTGGCTTCATTGTAAATACAGAGAATACTTGGCTTCGTGCATTAAACGCATGAACTAATTGTGACAATGCTAAGACCATGAACGCCATTGTTTGTGCATGCATAATCTTAGTTGTAATTGCTGCAGTTGGTTCATAGTTATATCC
>DUPY01000066.1 GCA_012838065.1 Acholeplasma sp.
AATACATCAAGAATTGAAGTAAGTAGTCACACAAATTCAACGCTTGTTAAACCATTTAGAGCAATCAGCAATGTAGATAGTAGTTTGGATGTATTAGGTATCCATACAAATGATTTATATAGTGGTATAGTTGAGCTATCCACAAGTCATTGGAAGTTTGAAACATCCACTGGTTTTTATGCATATTATCCACAATTAAATGTGTTTGCGGGTAGCGTATATCCAGAAATTAAAAATAAGTCAAAGTTGAGTGTAACAGTCAATAAATTTAATGAAGGTGACGGATCTAAAGATAATCCGTACATCATAAGAAACGCATACGACATGGAAGCAGTATCTCAAATGATAGAAGCAAGATATACATTGCTAGGTGTTTACTTTGAGGTTGCAGCTGAAGTTGAAATTATTGATTTAACAAGCTTAAGTAATCTATATGTACCAATAGGTAATAACACCATTCATTTCCAAGGTAACTTTAAAGGTAATGATGTCGTATTTAATATAGATATAGATAGAACTGTATCAGGTTATACAAATGCACAAGCCTCTTATCAAGGTGTTTTTGGTGTTATTGGAAAAAATGGTTATGTGGAAGGCTTTGGTGTTACAGGACAGGTTAAGGCTTATGATTTTGCAGGCGGAGTCGTTGGCCGCAACTACGGTACTATCAAAGATGTATATAATTTAGCAACAGTGCATGTGACAAGATACTATGCAGGTGGTATTAGTGGTTGGAATGATGGTTTAATCGATACAGCATACAATACTGGAAACATTACTGCAAATGATCGCTATGCCGGTGGTATTAGTGGTGGTATCGCTAGAAATAAAGAAATATCTAATGTATATAATACTGGTAATATTTCATCGCTTGGAAGTGCCAATACTTGGACTGAGACTGGTGGTATTGTAGGTTACCTTGCTGGCTTTATTAAAAATGCATATAGTACTGGTGAAGTATCTGGTAGAAATAGCTATTTAGGTGGTTTAGTAGGTCGTATAGATGGTCAAGTAACTATTGAAAATGCATACTATGCAGTAGATACAATATTAAATATGACTACCACACTAAGAAAACCAACTGCTCCACTGGGTAATGGTACAAGTGATGGTGCAAAAGCTATATACAAAAATCAATTAACTGGTGATTATTTATTTGGTATTGATTTAGATATGAGTCATTTCGTCTTAAAACAAAGCGAGGATTTTACTGCTTACTATCCACAATTAAAAGTATTTACAAATAGTGATAAAGCACTTGTTAGAAATCATGCACTTAGTTCAGTTGAAAATAATGTCTTATTTGGAGCGGGTTCATCTGAAAAACCATATATTATTTATTCAAGCTTTGATCTTAGAGCATTAGGTCTAATTGTTCAAGATGGATTTGATACACATGGTATACATTTTAATGTGGATTTAAATGCGTATATTAACTATGAAATTATTAAAGATCATCACATATCTATTGGTAATCCAGATAATCCATTTAATGGTGTATTTGATGGTAAAAACATTCAAATGCATGTGGTAATCAACAATCAAGATTTAGATTACCAAGGTATATTTGGTTATATTGGCCATGAAGCAATACTTTCTAATTTTACTGTCATTGGACAGGTTTATGGTAAAGACTATACTGGTTTATTAGCTGGTTATAATCTAGGTACGATAAACAACATCATCTTAAATGACTTTACTGTAGAGGGCCATGATTTTGTTGGTGGTCTATTCGGTTATAGTGAAAATAGATTAGAAAATATTTCTATAAAAGGTGAAGTAATCGGTCATCAATATGTTGGTGGTATGATTGGTAAATCAAAAGATTTAGAACTAGAGTTAGGTTACTTTATGGGTCATATAGCTGCAGATGGTGATTATGTTGGTGGCTTGGTTTCTGATGCCCAAACTTCAAACTTCAATTATGTATTCTCATATGGTGATATCAGTGCACTGGGTAGTAAATATGTTGGTGGTTTATTCGCAAGATTTGATGGCGAGATACATAATTCTTATGCGCATATCAATATTACTGGTTTAAGTGATGTAGCTGGTATTACAGCCATCAATGATGGTCTAATAAATGAAGTATTCTATAGTGGTAGATTAAAAGCTATAGAGCGTGTTGCAGGTGTAGCGGTTTATAATAACGGATACATTAGAAGTGCATACTACAATGAAACAGAAATTAACAACATGAGAAGATTAGAACAATACATTGTACCAACTAGTGCGGTTTACAATGTAGATGATAATGAATTATTTGGCAGTAGAACTTTAGAAGATATGACCGCGTACTATGCAATTGGTGATGAGAGCACGCAGATGAATTTTGATGCATCATTATACGAGCTTAAAACAGGCAATGATTTTACATCATACTTCCCAGAGTTATATGCTTATAAATCTTTTAGCAATGATATCTTTAAACAGGATTCATTAAAGTCTATTACGCATAAAAAACTAGATGGTGAAGGCACACAAGCAAGCCCTTATCTCATCTATGATGGCTTTGACATGATGACAATTCATGAATATGTC
>DUPY01000056.1 GCA_012838065.1 Acholeplasma sp.
AAAGCACTAAAGAGAGTTCTAATACTTTAATTCATTTCATTTACACAAACTTCTTGACACTACCAAATGTAAGGGCTTTTATAATAAATGTATGATTTTTATTTAATTATGTTAAAATATAAATATGATACTTATGTGGTTTATACTCATAAAATACGCAATTTTTTGGAGGGCCGAACGCATAAAAATATTCAAGATTTAACGTTTGAACAAAAGCGCAATTTACTGCTTAGCGATAACGTTTTTCAGTTTATAGCAAGTCATAACCTATTTAAACTTTCGAAGCATGAAATTTATTTAAGAAAAACAGGCAACATCGTTACGATTACTGCGGGTTTGGATCATCCAATGATTGATGTACACCACATTAAGTTTATAATTATTGAAACAATGCATGGGACATTTTTACGACGATTTGAATTAAATAGTGAATCATCCGTGACGCTCTTTTTAGCACACGATGATGAAATTGAAAAAGTGTATGTTTATTGTTCTGTACATGGTTTATTACAATATACTGAATTCAAATGAAAACAAGGCTATTTAAACAAAACGCTGTTTAAATAGCCTTATGATTTCTACATACGTATATCTCGGAAAAAGTCTTAATAACGCAATTATTCATGGAATTACTTGTTATTTTCCCTATTATTATTTATAATAATACAAAGGGGAAGGAGTTTTTATAGTGATTAAAATATACAATACCCTTTCAAAAAAAGTAGAAACGTTTGAGCCATTACATAATGGAAAAGTAAATATGTATGTCTGCGGACCTACAGTTTATGGAGATATCCACGTTGGCAACGCCAGACCGGTTATCTTTTTTGACTTTGTCAAACGTTATTTATCACACTTGAATTACGACGTATTTTACGTATCTAATATTACAGATATCGATGATCGAATTGTTGAAAAGGCAATTGAAGAAAAAACAAGTGAAGATATAATTGCCAATAAATACACGGAAGCATTTATTAATATTACAAAATCCATTGGGTCTAAATTACCTGACAAAATGCCAAAAGCAACGCACTATATATCTGATATGGTACGTTACATTGAAAAATTACTTAAAGATGGTTATGCATACGTTAAAGACAGCGGCGTATATTTCCGTATAAGTAAAGTAAAAGATTACGGAAAACTAAGTGGCCAGATTTTAGAGAATCTTGAAGAAAATATTCGCATTGATAACGAAGATGATAAAGAAAATAGCAAAGACTTTGCTTTGTGGAAAAAAGTCGATGAAGGTGTCGAATTTGAAAGTCCATTTGGAAAGGGAAGACCTGGCTGGCATACGGAATGTGCGGTTATGAATCATGAAATATTCAATGGAGAAATAGATATTCATGGCGGTGGAGCAGACTTAATATTCCCACATCATGAAAATGAAATTGCTCAAACTGTTGCACATAGCGACCATCATCTTGCAAAATATTGGATGCATGTAGCACGTCTCAATATCGAAAATGTTAAAATGAGTAAGTCTTTGGGAAACACAGTTTTAGTAAAAGACTTAATTAATGAGACAAATCCAAACGTATTTCGCTTACTTATTTTAGGTCATCAATATCGTCAACCAATTAATTACACAAGGGATTTATTGGACCAATATGAAAAGCAATATCAAAAATTAGAATCAACAGCAAAACGTGTGTTATTACAAATTAAAGATAACTATAAAAAAGAACTTGATATAACGATTATTAAAAACGTTGAAGATGTTCTAAATGACGATTTTAACACACCAAATTTAATAACCATTCTCCAAGATTTAACCAAAGAGCTCAATAAAGAAACCGATTTGGAAAAATTAGGTGTGCTTTATTATACTTTTACCTATATTTTGGATATGATGGGAATTGATTTAAATATAAATTTAACGCATGAAATTTTAGATACATACGAAAAATGGCAAGTTGCACGCTCAAATAAAGATTTTGCAAGTGCAGACGTGCTCCGTAAAAAACTTATAGATCAAGGATGGCTTTAATTTGAACGGATTAACACTAGCATATATTGGCGATGCTTATTACGAACTTTATATTAGAGAATACTTAATCGAAAGCGGCATCACGAATGTTGATAAACTCCACCAAAGAGCCATTCGTTTTACATCAGGTATTGCACAATCTAAAATTATTACACACTTTATAGATAACAACATTATTAATCAAGATGAAATCGATGCATATAAACGCGGCCGTAACGCAAGTGGTCCAGGTAGAAAAAATATAGATGCCAAAACGTACCATCAAGCAACTGGTTTCGAATCATTAATAGGTTATTTATACACAAATAAACAGTTTGACCGATTAACTGAATTGCTAAAACAAGCAATTGAGATCATCGAGAAAGGAGATACACATGGCAAAGGCTAAAAAGTTAGCAGAAGAACTAGAAACTGAATTAACTGAATCTGCAGAAAATAAAGCAATTAAAACTGCACCAAAAAGAAGAAAAAAGCCTGCAACCGATATTAAAGAAATTATCAATGCTGATGATGTTTTAGTTGTCTCCAACACAAAACCGGTGGAAACAGCTGTTAAAAAACCTGCAAAAAAAGCTCCAGTTAAAAAAGAAAAAGGACCTAAAACAGTCTTTATTGAAGAAATTATTGAAGCTAAACATGAAACATTAAATTTTACAGAAGAAAAAGTTGAAGTTAAATCATTTGATATTAAAGACCAAGTAAAGAAAAAGGAAGAAATCGTTGTTGAGCGATTCAATCCTGACGTTTCTATTGGTTTATCAACAGAACAATACGAAGCTCGTGTTATGGCTGGGCTTGCAAACATTGGAAACACAGGAAGTACAAAAACTGTTGGTGGTATCATTTTAAGTAACGTTGTTACATTCTTTAACCTTTTAAACTTCTTGATTGCAGCATGGATTATTAGTAGTGGTGCACATATTAAGAACCTTGCGTTTTTATTTGTTGTAACTGCAAATATTACTATTGGTATTATCCAAGAAATTCGTTCAAAACGAACAATTGACAAATTAAGTTTATTAAGTGCTCCAACAGCCCTTGTAGTCCGTGATGAAATTGAAGTTGAAGTTGCAGTATCAGATGTTGTTATTGATGATATCTTAAGACTTTCAGCAGGACGCCAAATTCCAACCGATGCAGTTGTAAGAAGTGGCCAAGTTGAAGTGAATGAATCTTTACTTACTGGTGAATCAGATGCAATCGTTAAAAAAGTGGGAGACCCACTTTATTCAGGTTCATTTGTTATATCGGGTAGTTGTTATGCACAAACAGTTGCAGTAGGTAAAGATATATATATTGAAAAATTAAGTGATCAAGCGCGCAAATATCGTAAACCGAAATCCGAATTACTTGGCTCATTAAAATTACTTATTCGTATCATTGGGGTATTAATCTTGCCAATTGCAGGAGTCTTGTTTTACATGATGGCTCAAAACAATAACATTACTGAAATGAGCGGTGAAGTATACCGTCAAGCAGTTTTAAGTACAACAGGTGCGATGATTGGTATGATTCCATCAGGCTTATTCCTGCTTACTAGTATGGCGTTAGCCGTAGGTGTTATTAGACTTGCTCAAAATAATACACTTGTTCAAGAATTATACTGTATTGAAATGCTTGCACGCGTTGATATGTTGTGTTTAGACAAAACAGGTACAATTACCGATGGTACAATGAGCGTTCATAGTGTCATCGAATTTAAAAATGAAACAGGTCTAACATTAAAAAATATTATTTCAGCTATGTTAAATGCAGAAGATGATCATAACTTAACTTCGAGAGCTTTAATGGAACGCTTTGGTACAGCTAAAAAAATTCGTTTTAGTAACCATATTTCATTTTCAAGTCAAAGAAAGTTTAGCGCTGTACAATTTGACCGTTATGGTACATTTGTTCTTGGTGCTCCTGAATTTGTCATTAAAGATGAAAATTATGATGCTATTTTAGGTGAAGTTAATAAACAAGCAGCAGCAGGATACCGCGTATTAGTTGTTGCCCATTCAAAAGGCAAGATCGTTGATCAAAGAGTTGATGGCAAACTTAATGCAATTGCACTTATTATGATTGAAGATACAATTCGACCAGATGCGATTGAAACCATTGAATACTTTAAACAACATGGTGTTGGTATTAAAGTTATTTCAGGTGACAATCCAATGACTGTATCAAGAATAAGTCAACGTGCTGGTATTCAAGGTGCTGATAAGTATATTAGTTTAGAAGGTGCAACAGATAAAGATGTTGTTCGTTATGCAGCACAATATACAGTCTTTGGTAGAGTAAATCCTAACCAAAAGAAAATTTTAATCCAAGCTCTTAAAAATGAAGGACATACAGTCGCGATGACTGGTGATGGTGTTAACGATATACTAGCCTTAAAGGAAGCAGATACATCAATTGCAATGGCTAGCGGTAGTGAAGCTGCAAGAAACGTTGCCCACCTTGTATTACTTGATTCAAACTTCTCATCTATGCCAAAAGTTGTGGCTGAAGGACGTCGCGTTATCAATAACGTACAACGTGTATCAACGTTATTCTTAACAAAAACTATTTTTTCATTATTGCTTGCGATTATGGCAATTATTCGAAAAGGCGAATATCCAATTCAACCAGTTCAACTCGCACTTATCGACTACTTAGTCATTGGAGTACCATCATTTTTCTTAGCGCTTGAGCCAAACAACAAGCAAGTTAAAGGTAAGTTCTTGTGGAACATTATTCGTAGTTCACTTCCTGGTGCCCTAGTAGTTCTAATTAACAGCTTAATTATTTTTGCATTAGCACCAGCATTAAATATGGATTCAGCTGTAACATCAACATTAATTGTTATTACAGCAACCGTCACATGTTTAATGGTACTTTTAAGAGTTTCTTTACCATTTAATACAATGCGTAAAGTTTTATTCTTAACGATGTGTACACTCTTTGTTTTAGCTGTATTATTCATACCAAACTATTTAGAGTTTGTACCATTCTTTAAATTATCTATTATGCCAAACTCACCAATTTTAGATACAGGACAAATTTTACTCATCTTAGTACTTGCCCAAGCAACATATCCAATGATGTATATTGTCGCTAATATCTATGGCTGGATAACATCATTCATTAAACATTTAATTAAAAAGATTACCGAATTACAATAATAGGCGCGTTTGCGCCTTTGTTGTTTCAAAAAATAATAGATTTTATAAGTTTTAAGAAGTAAAATGAAAGTGGGGTGAACAATATGATTATTTTTGGAAAAAACGTTGTTAAAGAAGCAATATTTGCAAAAAGACCAATCTTTAATCTCTATCTTGACAAAAAATTCAATGACGATAAGTTTCTACAATTTTTGACAGATAAAAAGATTAAGTTTGAACAAAAAACAAAAGAAGAACTCAATAAACTTACTGATAATCAACTACACCAAGGTGTTGTTGCCAACGTTAAAGACTACGAATACCATGAATTAAAAAACATCATGGACACAAGTAAGAAACAACGCTTTATTATTTTAGACGGCATTGAAGATCCTCACAATTTAGGTGCGATTTTAAGAACTGCTGAAGCTGTTCAATTAGACGGCATAATTATGAGTAAGAAAAATCAAGTGCCACTTAATGGAACGGTTGCTAAAGTTTCTAGTGGCGCAATAGAACACGTAAAAGTTATATTAGTAAACAATATTAATCAAGCGATAAAAGATTTGCAAGATAACCACATTTTTGTAGTGGGAACAGATGGAAGTGCACAAGCACTTTACACTGAGATCGATAACCAACAATCGCTTGCAGTTATTTTGGGTCACGAAGGTCAAGGTATGCGTCACCTCGTGAAACAAAATTGTGACATGCTAGTAAAAATACCTATGTATGGAAAAGTCAATTCGTTAAATGTCAGTGTAGCTGCTGCACTTTTAATGTATGCGACGCTTAAATGATTATGAGATCGTCTACTTGGCACAAACAGAATACGATGAGGCGTTAATTGAACTTTTAATTAACAAATATCGTAACCTCATATGGAAAAACATTCACTTACTTAATGTGCCATATATGGATCAAGATGATTTTTTTCAAGAAGGCTGTTTGCTTTTAATCAAAAGCACTAAGTATTTTAATGAAAAATATGGCAAGACATTTACGAAATATTTCGAATTAATTTTAAAAAGACATTTTTATTCCTTACTAGCAAAATTACCAAAATATATCATTGATGCAAACGAAGTTATGTCAAAAAACGATTATTACATTGAAGATTCTAATGATATTCCAGAATTCTTAACACCCCTTGAAGCCTATGTCTTTCAGTATTACTTTATAGAAAATGTTCCGATTAAGGAAATAGTTAAGGATAATAAGTATAATCGTAAACAAATTTACAACACAATTTATAGAATTAAAGAAAAATATAAAAACATGATATAATATCATAATAAAAGTTGACTATGTCATTTGTAAATGTTACAATACATTTGCAATTGACCACAAGGAGTGGTTTTTTAATGCGCGAAAAAGTAATATTGGTATGTAGTGACTGTCTCGGTCGAAATTACACAACAACAAAAAATAAACAAGTACAAAAAACAAGACTAGAAGTTGTTAAATTTTGCCCTAGATGTAACAAACATACGTTACATAAAGAAAGTAAATAGGAGGCATATCAATGGCTATCAAGGAAAAGAATACACAAAAACAAAGTAAATTATTAGAAGTTTTAACGACAGAATATAAATGGGAAAACTTGCTATTAGGTATTTTAGCAACACTATCAGCTGCGTTAGCGCTTATCATTATTATTGGTAAGGGACCACTTACAATTAGTCCTGAATTCCCAATTTTAGGAACTGGCAATAACGGTTTAATCTTTGCATGGATTTTATTTATCATTTCAATCTTTGGATTATTCTTAGTTATTTATCCATTTTTCTTACCAGCGCTTCCAGAAATCAAAAAAATTACTTGGGCTACTAAAAAACAATTTTTACAAGACGCTGCTCGTGTCATTATCTTTACTTTAATAGTTACTGGTTTTATTTTCGCTTTCGACTTAATCGCAACTCAACTTATTGGATTGTTAGGTGCTAACTAATGAGTCGTAAAGTCAGATGGTACATTATTCAAACATACTCTGGCTACGAAAACGCTGTAAAACAAGACTTAGAACGTCGTGTTGAAAGTATGGGTATGTCTGACTACATCTTTAGAATTGTCGTACCAGAAGAAACAATTATTGAGAAAAAAGCAGACGGAAAAGATAAAGAAAAAGTACGTCAAATTTTTCCAGGTTATGTATTCGTAGAAATGGAAGTTACCGATGAATCATGGTTCGTTGTACGTAATACACCACGTGTTACAGGTTTCCTAGGATCAAGCGGTGGAGGAACAAAACCGGTACCACTTGCAGATGATGAAATTAATGCTATCTTATTAAAAGTTGGTATTATTAGTAAACCAAACTATGATCATTTCTTAAACAAAACAGTTGAAATCGTTAAAGGCCCATATTCAGGTATGAAAGGTGAAGTTACCTTTGTTGATTCAGACCAAGAGAAAGTGATTGTTGCAATCGATTTCTTTGGTAGATCAACTCCAACCGAAGTTGGTGTCGAAGACATTGAAGAAAGATAAGCCTATTCTTAGGCTTTTTTTTACGCTTTATCGTATTTTATAAACATGCTTGTTTTAATTCGCATGATATAATAAAAATAATCTTAAGCATATTTTTTATAAAGTTGGGCAAAGGAGGCGTTACAATGATTAGATTAAGAAACGTTCGTAAAGTCTACCATACAGGTGATGAAAAGGTTCATGCTTTAAAAGGTGTTGATTTAACCTTTTCAAAAGCTGAGTTTGTTTCTGTTTTAGGTCCTTCAGGTTGTGGCAAAACAACCCTTTTAAATATTATTGGTGGCCTAGATCGTTATACAAGTGGCGACTTTTTTATCAATGGAAACCCAACCAATCAGTTTAAAGATTTAGACTGGGATCACTATCGTAATCATCAAGTCGGGTTTATTTTTCAAAGTTATAACTTGATTGACCACCTTTCGATACTAGGCAACGTTGAAATCGCATTATCACTAAGTGGTATACATGCACTTGAAAGACGAAAACGAGCAAAAGAGGTTTTAACGAAAGTTGGGCTGCAGTCAAAGTATAATAAAAAACCGAGCGAACTTTCAAACGGTCAACTTCAACGAGTAGCGATTGCTCGTGCATTAGTTAATAACCCACATATCATTTTAGCTGATGAACCGACGGGTGCACTTGATACCGAAAACAGTATTCAAATAATGAAGCTCCTTAAGGAATTATCTAAAGATAAATTGGTTATTATGGTCACCCATAATGTCGAATTAGCAGAATCATTTAGTGACCGAATCATACACTTATTAGATGGTGAGGTTCAAACAGATGAGCAAATTGTTGACACATCAAGACCGTTAGTTATTGAAGAAAAAAGACAAAAACATACGTACATGGGTATTTTTACGTCAATGAAATTAAGTTTTTTCAACCTTATTAAGAAGTTTGGAAAAACGATAACATCCACGATAGCTGGAGGTATTGGTGTAGTAGGCGTTGGATTAGTATTTGGTATTTCAATCGGTTTTTCACAATACGTAAGTGTTGTTCAAGTAACCGCCAATACAACAACGCCAGTTGTTGTTGAAAACAAAACAAGGGTGGAGGCATTTCCAGACCCGGATAATCCTCCAGTTCCAAGACCAAAACCATTCCCGGCTAATCAGTTTTATATAACGTCTCAACAAACACAGCCACCAGTTATTTATCAAGAGGTCGTTAATTTTATTAATACAGAATATCTTCAACACATCGAAAACATGAATAAAAATTGGTATAACGATATTAAATATTACTATGACATGACGTATCCAACGTTTTTATTAAAAGATTCAACCGATGCAATTCGTAGTGTGAACTACAGCGCATCAACTACAGCAGATATCGGTGAAATTCCATATGAGGATCATGAGTATTTAGCTCAAATGTTTGATCTTTTATATGGAAAACTACCAAGTAACATTGTAAGCCGTGATCGCATTGCAGAGGGCGTTATTGTCATAAGTGATCGTAACCAATTACCAGATGTCGTCTTAAATAGACTAGGATTTAATGGTAATAATTATGAACAACACATTAGTTTTGATGAACTACTGAATATGGAATTAAAAATAGCTCATAGTGGTGTTGTTTATGAAGAAAATCCTAATACAAATCTTTTTGTAAGGCGAGCTAATCAAGATATTTATAACGATGAACGCACAATGACCTTAAAAATTGTCGGTATTTTGCGCCGTAAACAAAACGCAACAATCCCGCAATATCAAGGTATCCGTTACACATCTGCAGTGAATCGCTTTATACTAAATGAAACGAAAGAAGCGCCTGTTGTTGTTAGACAACAAGAAATATTAAATGATTTTTATGATAATGCAGCACCTTTAAAATCGGTATTAACTGGACAAAGCATTAATGAAAATGACGCGAACCGTCTACTTCGTCAATTAGGAGTCGAACAAGACCCATCCCGCATTGTTATTTATCATAAAGATAGTCAAGCAAAAGAGCTCATCGTTGAGTATCTTCAAAGTTATAATGAAGGGCGCGATCGCTCCGAAAATATTATTGCCAATACAGTTGGTGAAAGTAATTCAAACATTGTTGATACAACGCTTAGGGCTGTTAATGTTGTTATGGTATTGATTGCTTCAGTAGCGTTATTTGTATCGATTTCTTTAGTGTCCATTTTGTCATATCTATCGGTAGTTGAAAGAACTCCTGAAATCGGAATTTTGCGAAGTATCGGCGCCCGTAAGTTTGACATATTTAGCGTCTTTAGTGCTGAGTCAATACTAATAGGTATATTTAGTGGTATTTTTGGACTTATATTATTATATGCAATAACGCCAAGTATCAATACACTTTTTGAAGCAGGTATGGCGATTAACAATATCATTAAGTTAGGTTTTCCACAGTATCTTTTCATCTTTAGCATTAATATATTATTATCATTAATTGTTGGTGTTATTCCTGCAATTATCGCATCAAGAAAAGATCCAATTAAGGCATTAAAATCAACAGTATAAATCGTTATTTACTATGAAAAAAAGCGCGTATTAGTGAATAAATCAATGATAAAACTCTAGTAAAAAGGCAATTACTAGAGTTTTGTTTTTTAAGTTTTCCTTTTATTTGAACTATGTTCATAGTATAATAAAAACATATGTAAAAATACGGAGCGAAACATGAAATTATTAGGCAACATTATTTGGATAGTATTTGGTGGATTCTTTGTAGCACTTGTTTATTTTATAATGGGACTTTTATATTGTATAACAATTATCGGTATACCTTCTGGTATACAATTATTCAAGTTTTCTCGTCTTGCACTCTGGCCATTTAGAACAGAGGTTGAAGCTAATTTTGATAAACATCCTGTTTTAAATGCTTTATGGATAATATTCATTGGAGTTGGGATGGCTATTTTTTCATTTATTGTTGGTGCCATATTTTGTATAACAATCATCGGTATTCCATTTGGAATGCAATGGTTTAAGCTTGGAAGAGCTCAATTATTCCCATTTGGAGCACAAATGAGAATGCGTTAACCCAAAGTTAACAAAAATGCATGAAAAGTTTGACAAATAAATAGGTAAAAGGTATAATGTACTCGCGTGTAAAAACACACCATAGTGGAAGAAGTTATTCATACCACATACTTATGTTAAAGAAGGAGGTTGTGTCATGGCAAAAAAAGTTGTAAAAGTTGTTAAATTACAAATCCCTGCAGGTAAAGCAAACCCAGCGCCACCAGTTGGTCCAGCACTTGGTCAAGCGCAAGTTAATATCCCTGCATTTTGTTCACAATTTAACGAAGCAACAAAAGAACAAATGAAAGACGGTTTTATTATTCCAGTTATAATTTCAGTATACGATGACCGTACATTTACATTTGTTACAAAAACTCCACCAGCAAGCGACTTGCTTAAAAAAGCGGCTAATATCAAATCAGGTTCAAATGATTCTAAAAAGAACACTGTTGCGACTATTACTCGTGAAAAATTAAGAGAAATCGCTATGGTGAAAATGCCCGATTTAAATGCATTTACAGTAGAAGCAGCAATGAACATTGTTGAAGGAACTGCACGCAATATGGGTATCGCAATTGTTGACTAATTCAGCATTGCAAAAAACAAATTAATTTAGATGATTACTGTCTAAATTGTGGGAGGATATCCCGCTAGACCACATTTTAGGAGGATACTTATGAAAAGAGGAAAGAAATACCTAGAAGCATCAAAATTAGTTGATAAAACTAAAAAATACGATGCATTAGAAGGTATGGGCTTAGTGAAAAAAACATCAGTGACTAAGTTTGATGCAACTGTTGAAGTTGCATTCCGTTTAAATCTTGATCCAAGAAAAGCGGAACAAAACTTAAGAGGCGCTATTGTTTTACCTCATGGTACAGGTAAAGTGTCAAGAGTTGTCGTTATTGCTCAAGGTGAAAAAGCTAAAGAAGCGCAAGCTGCTGGAGCTGATTTCGTTGGTGATCAAGATTTAATTCAAAAAATCGGCGCAGGCTGGTTTGAATTCGATGTGATGGTTGCTACACCAGACATGATGGCACAACTTGGTAAATTAGGACGTGTTTTAGGTCCAAAAGGCTTAATGCCAAACCCTAAAACAGGTACTGTAACGTTAGACGTTGCAAAAGCTGTACATGAAATTAAAAACGGTAAAATTGAATACCGTGTTGATAAAGTAGGTAATATTCACGCCCCAATCGGAAAAGTGTCATTTAGTGCAGAACAATTACAAGAAAACATTAAAACACTATATGAACAACTAATCCGTATCAAACCAGCAACTGTTAAAGGTACATATATTAAAAATATAACTGTATCTTCAAGCATGGGACCTGGCATTCGTCTTAGTGAAGATTCATTAAGATAATTCAATTAAAAAACTAGATATCCAAAGACAGTAGATGGCTTAGCCTTAATTTTCTACCGAGGAGTATAAAAAAGTATTTATACGCTCTTTTGTCTTTTGGATAAATGGGCGTTTATTTATTATATAAGGAGGACTTATGGAAAGAGCAGTTATTAAACGTAAAATCGAAGCTGTTGAAGTCTTAACAGAGAAATTAAAAAGTGCAAAAACTGTTGTTGCTTTCGATTACCCAGGCTTAACTGTAGAACAATTCACACAATTAAGAAGTGAATTAAGAAAAGCTGGCGCTGAAGTAACAGTTTATAAAAACAATATTTCTCGTCGTGCATCAATTGCTGCTGGATACGAAGCATTAGCTGACACATTTGTTGGTGCTAAAGCTTTAGCAATTAGTTATGACGATGTTGTTGCACCTGCAAAAATCATTTACGATTTTGCAAAAACAAACAAAGCAGTAGTTATTCAATCAGGTGTTATTGAAGGTTCAGTTGTAGGCGTAAAAGAAATTCAAGCATTAGCTACATTACCATCAAGAGAAACACTACTTACAATGTTGGCTGTTGGCTTATTGACACCAGTCAAAGAATTAGCTGTTGGTCTTAATATGATCAGCGAAAATCAAGAATAAAAAATATAGGAGGCACATAAAATGGCTAAATTAACAAAAGCAGCTTTTATTGAAGCTTTAAAAGAAATGACTTTATTAGAAATCAAAGAATTAGTAGATGGATTAAAAGAAGAATTCGGTATTGATCCAACTGCAGTAGCGGTAGCAGGACCAGCAGCTGGCCCAGCTCAAGAAGAAGAAAAAACAGAATTCAACGTAATTCTTAAAAACTTCGGTGGAAACAAAATTGCGGTTATTAAAGTTATCCGCGAAATCACTGGTCTTGGCTTAGCAGACGCTAAAACATTAGCTGAAACAGCAGACGCATTAGTTAAAGAAAAAATCAAAAAAGAAGACGCAGAAGCTATCAAAGCTAAACTTGAAGAAGCTGGCGCTACAGTTGAAGTTAAGTAATATCTAAATAAGCGATAACCTGAGGTATCTCAGGTTTTTTCGCTTTCATTTGAACTTATGAGTCATTATTACATTAACGATAAAAATTTAAAAGACAATGAAGCGTTTTTCGATGTACAAGTTGATGGTACATCTTTTCGCTTTTATACTAATGACGGTGTTTTTAGCAAAAGAGATTTTGATTTTGGTTCGTATTTGCTCATTAAATCTGCACTTGGATTAGGCACATTTTCAACAGTTATTGATATGGGATGTGGCTATGGTCCAATAGGCATAATATACAGCAAGTTTAATAATGATGCCAAAGTTTATATGTATGATGTGAATTTAAGAGCACTTGATCTTGCGCGAAAAAATATGATATTAAATAATGTTTCAAATGCCTTTGCTTTTGAAAGTTATTTATTTGAAAAAGTAGAAGTTAAAGCTGACTTGATTTTAACAAATCCGCCGATCCGTGCAGGTAAAAGTGTTATTTTTAAGTTGTATGAAGATGCCTATAAACATTTGAATGAAAACGGGGTATTGCTCGTCGTTATTCAAAGAAAGCAAGGGGCGCCATCAACTATGGAAAAACTTAAAAGCATCTACAATAATGTTGAAGTTATCGAGAAAAAAGGCGGATATTGGATAATTTCAGCTGCGAAATAAAAAAATAATATTGACTATTGCATTCATATGTGGTAATATTGTTGAATGCATATTCATTGGATTAATTATACTTTAGTATAATATAAGTATAATTACGTGAAAAGCGACATCAAATAACAAGGAGTGTGGATTTATGGGATATCGTACCGTTAAATACGGAAAAAAATCACAGCGACGCAATTATAGTAACATGCGTTATGACATCGATTTACCAAACTTAATTGCGATTCAAACAGAGTCTTTCAAACAATTTTTAAGTGATGGTATTCGTGAGTTGTTGGAAGACATTTCACCAATTGAAGGTCATAATGGGGACTTAAAACTATACTTTGTTGATTATCGTTTAGAAGAACCAAAGTATGATGTTATCCAGTCGAAAATTCGTGACGTCAACTATTCCCAACAATTATTTGCTAAGGTGAAATTAGAAAACGTTGTTACCGGTGAAGTGCGTGAAAGTGAAGTTTTAATGTGCGAACTACCAGTTATGACTCCAACAGGAACATTTGTAATAAACGGCGCTGAACGTGTTGTTGTATCACAAATTATTCGTTCTGCTGGTGCATATTTTACAGGCGAATATGACAAGAAAACTAATCAATACAAATTTGCTGCTCAAGTTATTCCAACACGCGGTGCGTGGTTAGAATTCGAACTTGGCGCTAAAGATATTGTTTATGCAAAATTAGATCGTTCTAAAAAAATTCCAATGACAACAATGATGCGTGCGTTAGGACTTTCGAAAAATAAAGATATTACTGAAGTGTTTGGCAAAAACAAATATCTAACAGAAACATTTACAAAAGATGAAACTAGAAATGCTGATGAGGCTATTGTTGATCTTTATTCAAAATTAAGACAAGACGATAAAGTTCCTGCAAATGCAGCTAGAGAATTTATTAGATTACGCTTATTTGAAACAAGAAGATACGACTTAGCTAAAGTTGGTCGTTACAAGTTCAATAAAAAGTTAGACGTAACTGCGCGTCTTTTTGGCACGATTGCTGCTGAAGATATCGTGGATCCATTCACAGGAAATGTTCTTATTGCAAAAGGGACAGAATTTACTAAGCCAGTCATTGACTTATTGAAAGAAAACCGCGATGCAATTAGAAAAGAAGTTATTGATGCGGAAAATTCACTTCAAAATGAAACTCCAGATGAAATCTTTGCATATACGCTTCCTGAAGGTGGCGATGGTTTATATGCCAAAGAACCAATTATTAACTTAAAAACTGGTGAGGTGCTTGTTAAGAAAAACGAAGAAATCACACCAGACACATTGAAATTATTACAAGCTAATCGCTATGCGTTAGATGAAAAATTCATCCGTTACTTCTTAGGTTCTAAGAGTATTTATGAAAAAGAAGCAGAACGTAAAGGGGTTATTGTTGAAGTTGTTAACGTCTTTACGAAACCTAAAGACGGTAGTAAACCAGTTGAAGTGCGTGTTATTGGTAACGACCAAAGAGAAGAACGTATTCACATCACACTATCTGACATCATCGCTTCAATGAACTATTATTTAAACCTTTATGATGGTATCGGTCAAACAGATGATATCGACCATTTAGGTAATCGTAGATTACGTTTAATTGGCGAATTATTGAAAAACCAGTTTAGAATCGGTTTAGCAAGAACAGAAAAGAATATTAAAGATAAAATGTCTACGGTTACATTTGCAGATGCAACGCCATCAAGCGTTATTAACGTAACACCACTTTCAGGGGCAATCAAGACATTCTTTGGTAGTTCACAGTTATCACAATTCATGGATCAAATTAATCCACTTGCTGAATTGACTCAAAAACGTCGTGTTTCTGCACTTGGTACGGGTGGTCTTGCAAGAGATCGTGCCGGCGTTGAAGTTCGTGACGTTCACAACTCTCACTATGGACGTATATGTCCGATTGAAACGCCAGAAGGCCCATCAATCGGGTTGATTTCATCACTTGCAACTTACGGACGTGTGGATGAATATGGATTTATTCAAACACCATACTTAGTTGTCGACCGTTCAAGTGGAAAACCAATCGTAACTGAAAACATCAAATATTTAACAGCTGACGAAGAATATGATGAAGTTATCGCATCTGCAGCATCACTGCTTGATGATGAAGGTAGCTTTATGGAAGAAGAAGTTATCGGTAGATACCGTGGCGAAACAGCATTCTTCGCATCAAAAGATGTTACATATATGGACGTTAGTCCAAAACAAATTGTATCTGTTGCCTCATCGACAATTCCATTCTTAGAGCACGACGATGCGTCTCGTGCATTAATGGGTGCGAACATGCAACGTCAAGCAGTACCTTTATTAAAACCAGAATCACCAATTGTTGGTACTGGTATTGAATACCGAGCTGCAAAAGACTCAGGAAGTGTCGTTGTATCTAAAACAACAGGTATCGTAACTTATGTAGACGCAAGAAAAATTGTTATTACAAAAGTACCATACGAAAAGGTTGCATTTGCTGGTAAAGTTCTATACGATCCTGCAAATGGATTTGATTTAGAAGCTGCACAAGCTTTAGTTGACTATGGTATGGATGATTCAGATACATACGATTTAATATTATTCTTTAGATCTAACCAAGATACATGTATTTTACAAAAACCAATCGTTGTTGTAGGTGAAGCTGTTGAGGCTGGTGACGTTATTGCTGACGGTCCATCAACGGATAAAGGTGAACTTGCTTTAGGACGTAATGTAACAGTAGCGTTCATGACTTGGGAAGGTTATAACTATGAAGACGCGATCATCATGAGCGAAGATTTAGTTCGAGATGACGTTTACACATCAATTCACATTGATGAATACAAAATTGAAACACGTGACTTGAAAGTTGGTACAGGTAAAGAAGAAATTACTCGTGAAGTGCCAAACGCTGGTCCAGATGCAGTAAAATACTTAGATGAACGTGGTATTATTATCGAAGGTTCTGAAGTTAAAGAAAATGATATTTTAGTTGGTAAAATTACACCAAAAGGTTCAATGGATCCAACGCCATCAGAAAAATTAATTCAAACAATTATTGGTGAAAAATCACGTGAATATCGCGACACATCATTACGCGTTCCACACGGTGGTGGCGGGGTTGTCCAAAAAGTTGTTCACTTCTCTAAGAAAAATCACGATACACTTCCATCAGGAATTAATGAATCCATTCGTGTTTACGTTGCTAAAAAACGTAAAATTAGCGAAGGTGACAAGATGGCCGGACGTCATGGTAACAAAGGTGTTATTTCAAAAATTTTACCAAGAGAAGATATGCCATACATGGAAGACGGTACACCAGTTGACATCATGTTAAACCCACTAGGGGTACCAAGTCGTATGAACATTGGGCAAATTTTAGAAATTCACTTAGGTATTGCTGCGAAAAAATTAAATGTCAAAATTGCTACACCAGTATTTGATGGGGTAGAAGATGATGAATTAAAAGAGATTATGGCTGAAGCTGGTATCGCTCCAGACGGAAAAACGGTTCTATTTGATGGTCGCACGGGCGAACCATTTAAAAACCGTATTTCAGTAGGCGTTATGTACATGATTAAATTGTCACACATGGTTGATGACAAATTACATGCTCGTTCTGTTGGACCATACACATTAGTTACACAACAACCAATGGGTGGTAAAGCACAAAACGGTGGTCAACGTTTTGGTGAAATGGAAGTTTGGGCATTATATGCATATGGTGCAGCTCATACTCTACAAGAAATGTTAACTGTTAAATCTGACGATATGTTAGGTAGAAACAAAGTTTATAGTGCAATTACCCATGGTAAAGAAATTCCTCAAGCAAGCATTCCAGAATCATTTAGAGTACTTACAAGAGAGCTTCAAGCTTTAGGTTTATATGTTGAGCTTGTTGACTCTAAGACTGGAGAAAATGAGGCTGGTAAATCACTCGTTGATAATTCCAACAAAGGAGGATATCGCTAATGGCAAAAGAAAAACTTACATTAAGGGTTGAAACTTTAAAATTATCAGAAGCAGCTTTACAAAAATTAAAAATATCTGGTATTGATCAGTTAGAAGACTTTAATACATTCAACATTAAAGAATTAAAACAATTGTTATCGGATCAATTTGATGAAATATTATCGGTATTAAGAAAATATCACTTACCTCGTCAAGTTGAAAACTTATCACTTTCAAAAGAAAGCCAAGAAGTTTTACAACACGCTGGTATTCATGATTTAAAAGAATTCTTAAATTTCGATCGTACAACTCTTTATCAACTTTTCAGTGATGATGAACTTTTATTAGAGGAAATCAATCAATTACTTGTTTTATATGGCGTAGACCAATTAAAACAAGTAGAAAAATCACTTGAAGCAGATGTAGTTGAAGAAATTGAAGGGCAAAAAGATGTTAGTGAAATTGACATTGAAAAACGTATTCAAAAACACGTTGAACCTATCCGTAAAGGCTATGGTTCACGCACATTCTCGCATTTGAAAATTCGTATTGCATCACCTGATGAAATTCGTCAATGGTCATATGGTGAAGTTAAGACACACGAAACAATTAACTATCGTACATCTAAACCTGAACGTGGTGGGTTGTTCTGTGAAGTTATTTTCGGACCTACAAAAGATTATCAATGTGCATGTGGTAAGAAACAAAGTGGGAATAAAGGCCAAATTTGTGCAAAATGTGGTATTGAAATTACAGAATCTAAAGTTCGCCGTGAACGTATGGGTCACATTGAACTTGCAGCACCAGTTGTACACACTTGGTATTTAAAAAATGCACCTTCACGTTTAGCAATTCTTTTAGGTATTAAAGCGAAAGCACTAGAAGAAGTTGTTTATTATGCTTCATACATTGTTACAAACCCTGGTTCGACAAACTTAACGAAAAAACAAATTTTAACCGAACAAGAATACAATGTCCTTTGGGAACAATATCGCAACCAATTTGAAGCTTTAACGGGCGCTGAAGCTGTTAAAAAATTATTAAAAGAATTAGACTTAGATAAGGAAGTTAAGCAATTACGTCGTAAACTTAAAACAACATCAAGTCAAAAGCGTGATCGAATCATTAAACGCTTAGAAGTATTAGAAGCATTTAGTGAATCAGATAACAAACCAGAATGGATGGTCCTAGACGTTATTCCTGTTATTCCACCAGATTTAAGACCAATGGTTGCGCTTGATGGTGGACGTTTCGCGACAACAGACTTAAACGACTTATATCGAAGAATCTTAAATAGAAATAACCGTTTGAAAAAGCAAATTGAACAAGCTGCACCACACTTAATCGTTAAAAACGAAAAACGTATGTTACAAGAAGCAGTTGATGCTTTAATTGACAACGCTAAACGTGGTAAAAAAGCAGCAGTTGAACGTAATCGTCATTTAAAATCATTATCGGATATGTTGCGCGGTAAACAAGGTCGCTTCCGCCAAAACTTATTAGGTAAACGTGTTGACTATTCAGGTCGTTCAGTTATTATCGTTGGTCCCGATTTAGAAATGTACCAATGTGGTATTCCACGTGAAATGGCTGTTACATTATTTAAACCATTTATTTTAAGAGAAATCCAAAAATCAAGTTCAATTGATAAGAAAAATGCCAACACGATTTATGATCGCATGGGTGATGAAGTTTGGACAGCACTTGAAAAAGTTGTTAAAGAACATCCAGTGTTACTTAACCGTGCCCCAACACTTCACCGCTTAGGTATTCAAGCATTTGAACCAAAATTAATCGATGGTAAAGCAATCCGACTACACCCACTTGTTACACCTGCGTTTAACGCGGACTTTGACGGTGACCAAATGGCGGTGCACGTACCATTATCAAACGAAGCACAAGCAGAAGCTAGATTGTTAATGCTCGCTTCAAACAACATCCTTAACCCTAAGGATGGTAAACCAGTCGTTACTCCATCACAAGACATGGTTTTAGGAAACTATTACTTAACAATTGAAGAACGTCGTTTCGGACGTGTTTTCCAAGGCAAAGATGCAGATGCTAAATTGGAAGCACACTTAGAAAGACATCGTAATGAAGGTCATTTCTATTTTGACTTCAATGAAGCTTATATGGCTTATGAAAACAAAGAAATTGATTTACATACAAGAATCGTTATTGATCCAAAGTCAATCAACCAAAAATTCACTGATAAACAACAAAATATGTATTTAGTGACTACTCTTGGTAAATTAATTTTCAACCGAATCTTACCGTCTTCATTCCCATATTTAAATGAACCAACAGCTTACAACTTAGAAAATCAAACACCAGACCGCTACTTTATAGCTAAAGGTGTAAATCCAATTGAGGCTTTAAAAGAAATGGACAAGGAAAAACCTGTTGAACCATTCAAAAAATCATTCTTATCTCAAATTATTGCGCAAGTCTTCAAACAATTACATATTAGTGAAACATCTAAGATGTTGGACCGCTTAAAAACATTAGGATTTAAGTATTCAACAATCGCTGGTATTACGGTATCGTTTGCTGATGTTAACGTATACTCTAAGAAAAAAGAAGAAATTGCTGAAGTAGAAAAAGAAATTGATTATATCAAAGATCAATACGAAATGGGCTTCTTAACAGATAACGAACGTCGTGAACAAGTCGTTAAACAATGGAAAGCGGTTCGTGAACGTATTGAAAAAGGCTTAATGAAAGAGTTCGATAAAGATAACAATATCTTTATGATGAGCGACTCTGGAGCGCGTGGTAACGCATCAAACTTTGCGCAGTTAATGGGTATGCGTGGTCTGATGAATAACCCTAAAGGGGAAGTTATTGAAGTTCCAGTTAAAGCTTCATTTAGAGAAGGTTTATCGGTTGCTGAGTTCTTTATCTCGACACACGGTGCGCGTAAAGGTTCTACCGATACGGCGTTAAAAACTGCGGAATCTGGTTACTTAACAAGAAGACTTGTTGACGTTGCTCAAGATGTTATTATTGTTGAAGAAGATTGCGGAAGTGAACGTGGTACCGTCGTAGGTGCAATCTTACGTGAAGGTGCTGATGGATCAGCTCGCCCAATTGTTGAATTTAAAGATCGTATTATCGGACGCTACTCAGCTCGCACAGTAATTAATGAAAAGACAAAAGAAGTTATTGTTGAAAGAAATCAATTAGTAACTGAAGAAATTGCTGACAAATTAGAAAAAGCAGGTTATACATCATTATCAATCCGTACAGCATTAACATGCGATTCGGAACACGGTGTTTCTGCAAAATCATACGGCCTCAACCTTGCAACGAACACAAGAGTTGAAGTTGGTGAAGCTGTCGGTGTTGTTGCAGCACAATCTATTGGTGAACCAGGTACACAGTTAACCATGCGTACGTTCCATACCGGTGGGGTAGCCTCAGCATCAGACATCACGCAAGGTTTACCACGTATTCAAGAGTTGTTTGAAGCGCGTAAACCAAAAGGTGAAGCCGTTATTAGTGAAGTTAATGGTAAAGTTAAATCATTTAGTGCACCAGCTAACAAACCTAAGAATTCAGATATTATGGAAATTGTTATCGAAGCGGATAGACGCTTTGAATCAGATCCAATTAAAGAATATATTTACTTAGTAGACTCAACTGTATTCCCACAATTCAAACGTAAAGGAACAGTTGTTAAAGCTGGTCAAAAACTTACACAAGGTTCAATTAACCCTAAATCATTACTACGCGTGCTTTCAGCTGAAGCAGCACAAACATACATTTTAGAAGAAGTTCAAAAAGTTTACCGTGCACAAGGGGTAGAAATTAGCGATAAACATATCGAATTAATTATTCGACAAATGTTTAGACGTATCTCTGTTGTTCTTGAAGGTGATACTGCGTTATTACCAGGAACAGAAGTAAGCGTTATTGAATTCAAACGTGCTGTTCGCGAAGCCTTAGAAAATGGTGGCAAGTTGCCTGTAGGACGTCCAATTCTATTAGGAATTACACGCGCATCATTAAGAAGTGATTCCTTCTTATCAGCTGCATCGTTCCAAGAAACAACACGTATCTTGACTGATGCTGCAATTAAAGGTAAGACAGATGAACTTCATGGTCTAAAAGAAAACGTCATTATCGGTGGATTAATCCCTGCTGGTACAGGTATTTTAAATGAAAAATCATTTGAATACAGATACGATGATGTTTATCAAGAAGAAGATTATTTAGATTAATTTGAAATAGAAAATGGGTTATGAGGCTCCTCATAACCCTTTTTTCTTAAAAAATATATGTTCAATAATCGACATTTTGCCTATAAATGTCTATGTTTATCTATCAAAATTCATAAAAATAGATTATAATAGTCTTACGAGATAAAAAAGGAGAACATTTATGGATTTATTTAAAAAATGTTATAACTATGACACTGCAAAAAAAGCAAGAGAAGGTGGATACTATCCATACTTTCATGAATTAACAACAAAACAAGATATCGTTGTTGAGATGGAAGGTCATGAAGTTATCATGATTGGCTCAAACAACTATTTGGGATTAACATCACATCCAGAAGTTATCGCTGCATCACTTGAAGCGACTAAAAAATATGGTACAGGTGTATCAGGTTCAAGATTTTTAAACGGTACATTAGACTTACACATTGAATTAGAGCGCGAACTTGCAAGCTTCTTAAACAAAGAAGATGTAACGATATTTTCTACAGGTTTCCAATCAAACTTAGGTATTATTTCTGCCATTGCAGGACGAAACGATATTATTTTCTGTGATAAAGAAAACCACGCAAGCATTTACGATGCAGCACGCTTAAGTTATGCACAACTTGTTCGATATGAACATAACGATATGGAAGATTTAGAAAGAAAATTAGCTGAAGCAGATCCAAACAAAGGAAAACTTATTGTTACAGATGGCGTTTTTTCAATGGGTGGCGATATATGTGAATTACCAAAACTTGTGGAATTAAAGAAAAAATATGGCGCAAGACTTATGGTTGATGATGCACACGGTTTAGGTGTTATGGGACCAAATGGTCGCGGTACGGCTGAACACTTCGGTTTAGAAAAAGAAGTAGACATTATTATGGGGACTTTTTCTAAATCACTTGCAAGTCTTGGTGGTTATGTAGCAAGTGAAAAGGATGTTGTTGATTATATTAGACACCATTCACGTCCATACATTTTCTGTGCGGCTATTGCACCTGCGAATACCGCAGCAGCATTACAGGCACTTCGAATTTTAAAACGTGAGCCAGAACGCGTTGCAAACTTACGTCAAAACGCAAACTATATGCGCGAAGGCTTAAGAAAACGCGGCATTCAATTTAGAGAATCAGAAACACCAATTATCCCAATTTATACATACACACCAATTCGTACAATGGTGGCATGTAATATGTTGTTTAAAGAAGGTGTTTATGTCAACCCAGTCTTACCGCCAGCAACACCAGTTGGCGAATGTTTAATTCGTACAAGTTATACAGCTACACATACAAAAGAACTTATTGATAAAGCAATCGATAAAATAGCCCTTGTATTAGAAAACTTACCAAGCGAAGAAGAATTGGTATGAAAATAGGCATTATTACAGGTGCTAGTCAAGGTATTGGTTATGCACTTGCAAAGTTGTTAAGTGAAAAGGGCTATACAGTTTATGGTATTTCAAGAAGTGGATTTGAATTAGCCGGTGTAACAAGCATTAAAGCCGATGTTACGGACTTTGAGACACTTAGTGCAGTATATCAATCGATTTATGAAAAACACGGTAAAATCGACTTTTTAGTCAATAATGCTGGTATGGGTATTTCTGGAAGTATCGAAGATACAAAACTAGAAGATGTTGAAAAAATCTTTAAAGTAAACTTTAATGGTGTTTTTAACTCAACAAAAGCTGCATTACCGTTTTTACGGAAAAGCAAACCATCAAAAATATTAAATATTTCCAGTGTCGCTGCTGAATTTCCAATTCCTTTTCAGGCGTTTTATTCGAGTACTAAAGCTGCTGTTACTGCGTTTTCAGATGCTTTACTAAACGAAGTAGAACCGTTTGGTATTTCAGTATGTACAATTTTACCTGGGGATATAAAAACAAATTTCACGAAAAATCGCGAAAAAAATCGCATAGATTCACTTGAGTATAAAAACCGAGTTGAAAAATCGTTAGCCGTTATGGAACGAGATGAACAAAACGGCATGACGGTTGAATATGCTGCCCGTGTTATTTACAAAGTTATTAAGAAAAAACGTACACCTCTTCATAAAACAATTGGTGTGAAATATAAAGTTATGATCTTTTTAAAAAGAATATTACCTCGTAAGTTGGTTAATAAACTTATTGGTTCGATTTACGGGTTTAAAAAATTGTAAGGAGTTATATGCAACATAGAAATGTAATTGTTAAAGGTATTTTTGCGGGTATCCTAATTGGTTTAGCGGGAATGATTTATTTAAGTGCTCCTGCTAAAATTATTGGTGCAATCTTTTTTAGTTTCGCGATTATTGTAATCTTATTCCAAGGGTTATACTTATTTACAAGTAAAGTTGGTTATGTATTACCATTTTCAAAAGACTATATGAAAGTTATTTTTAAAACGATTTTAGGAAATATTGTTGGTTTAGCAATTGTTGCTGGGCTTATTCATTTAACATTCCATGCAGCAATTCAAAATGCCAAAGCTTTAGTAGAAGCAAAATTAAGTTATCCATGGTATGCAAGTTTAAGTCTTTCCATACTTTGTGGCGCAGTCATGTACATTATTTGTGACTTGTTTCATGACTTTAAAACAGATTTTGTAAAAGTCGTTGTATGTATGTTTGGTATCGTCATTTTTTTAATGTCCGGTTTTGAACATAGTATTGCGAATATTTTCTACTTTTTCTTAGCTAAATCATTTACATTAAAAACACTCTTATATTTAATTATCATGATGATTGGTAATGGTATTGGTGCAGTTGGCCTTAATTACTTAAATCAAGTAATCAAAAAAGGTAAGGAATGATTCCGTTGAAATATTTATTGCTTTACAATCCAGTTAGCGGCAAAGGCAAGTTTAAACAAAAAATCGCTAAAATTGAAGCGATTTTTTCTGCATATGGTCAAACACTTGATATTTATGAATCAAAGTTTCAAGGAGACCTCATTAATGTTTCGTATAACAAAGCGAAAGATTATGATGTATTTTTAGTTGCTGGTGGCGATGGAACATTACATGAAGTGTTAAATGGAGTGATGCGAGAAGATTTTGATAAGCGTCCTTGTATTTCGATATTACCATATGGTACAGCCAATGACTCTGCTGCAATTTTAGGTATTACAAAAAACTTGAAGAAAACCATTGTTCGTACACTAATAGAAAAACCTATTCTGGTAGATATTAATCAAGCAAATGCACATTATTTTATTTACACACTCGCTGCAGGCGTATTAACTAAAATTAGTTACGATGTATCACGAACAAAAGTTAAAAAATATGGTTATCTTGCTTATTTTATGGCTGGAGTTAAAGATATTTTTAAACGCTATCGCCTACATTTAGATATTACGCATGACCATGGTCATGTAAAAGATGAGTATTTGTTGGTGCTTGCCTTAAGTGGTAACCGCGTTGGTGGTATGTTTTTAAATAAATTTTCCAAATCCAAACTTAACGATGGACTTTTAGAAATGCGTCTTATTAAAACACCAAAACTATTTAGAGTATTTAAAGTACTATATTTCTTTATTTCGTTTGGTAGAAAGTTTAAACAAGATGTTCATTTACAATCATCGTTTTACAGCATTAAAGCCCCTGAAGATGTTGTTTGGAATACAGATGGCGAAAAAATTGATTGTGGTGATATCGAAATAAAAGTCCACAAAGAAGCAATTCGCATGTTTGTATCGAACAGAAGAAAGAAAAAATATTTTTACTAATGCTTAAATATGGCATTGTTTGTTCAGGAGGTTTAGCTAAAGGGGCATATCAACTTGGATTTTTGGAAAGTTTACATGACTACTTAAGTAAAGAAGAAATTAAAGCATTTGCAGGTTCCTCTATAGGTATTTTTAATGCCTACTTTTATCTTGCTGATAAAATGGATCTTGGTAGAGAATTATGGCTTAATTTTGATGCCAAAGGATATTTCAAGCTATATCGAGAAATTGTCTTAAAAGGATTTATTAATAAGAGCATTGAGAAAATCATTGAAGAAGAAGATGTTTTACCTTGTCCGTTATATGTATCAGCATCAAGTATACTACCTTGGCCAGGACATCGTTACTATAAAATTAGTGGACAAAATAAGCCGATATGGAAAAAACTGATGCGCACAGCTATCGGTGTACCGTTTGTTACAGGTTTACCAAAAATTTTTGATAAAAAAATATGTGTTGATGGAAGCCTTTTTGATAATGTCCCAATTCTACCATTGCTTGAAGAAGAAGTTGATGTAATTATCGTTTTGCACTTTGATTCACGGTATAAATTAGAAAAGCGATGGTTAGAATCTGATAAAGTTATTTTAGAACTTGATTTATCGGTATCAAATAATTTTTTGAAAAAAGCATTCAATTTTTCTAAGGACAACTTAAATCAAATGTATGAATCAGGCAAAATGTACGGTCATGATATTTTTACTCGTCTTTTTAAAAATGGTAAAACACTTGAACAAATCCGCTTGCAAGCCGATAAGATTATGAAAGAAGAACTTATCGTACGTAAAACATACAAAAACATTGATCGTTGGATAACACTTCTAAATCGACTTACTAAAAAATTAAGAAAAAATCCAAAGAAAAGAATTATTGAACTTTGAATGAAAAGTTAACAAAATGAATGTTTTTTGTTGACTTACGAATAAAAAAAAGATATAATAAAAACGCTGTGTAAGACACACAATATTTAAATGCATTTTGGTCTTAATAAGGCCAAAATTAATTTTTGACTAAAAAAATGAAACACTTGGATACGTGTTTAAGAAAGGAGAACAAGATGCCAACAATACAACAACTTGTTAAAAAAGGAAGAACTGATAAAAGCTATAAATCGAAATCGCCAGCTCTTGGATATGGATTTAATAGTTTAAGAAAAACAGAAAGTAACTATCAATCACCACAAAAACGCGGTGTATGTACTCGTGTTACAACAATGACGCCAAAAAAACCTAACTCTGCCTTACGTAAGTATGCGCGTGTTCGTTTATCAAACGGTACAGAAGTTACAGCATACATTCCAGGTATTGGTCATTCACTACAAGAACACAGTGTGGTACTAATTCGTGGTGGTCGTGTTAAAGACTTGCCAGGGGTACGTTACCATATCGTTCGTGGTACATTAGACACTACTGGTGTAGCAAATCGTAAACAAGCTCGTTCAAAATACGGTGCTAAACGTCCTAAGCCAGGACAAGCTGCAGGTAAAAAATAAGAAACAATAAACTATTAGAAATCATATAAAGGAAGGTGAACGCTATGCCACGTAAAGGACATATTGTAAAACGTGATGTTTTACCAGATCCAATTTATCAATCAAAATTAGTAACACGTGTTGTTAATACAATTATGGTTGATGGTAAAAAAGGTACAGCACAAACAATATTATACAATGCATTTAAACGCGTTAAAGAAGCAACTGGTCGTGAACCAATTGAAGTATTTAACGAAGCTTTAAATAACATTATGCCAACTATCGAAGTGCGCTCAAGACGTATTGGTGGTCAAAACTACCAAGTACCAGTTGAAGTAAGAGCTGAAAGAAAAACAACACTTGGATTAAGATGGTTAATTAACTATGCTCGTTTAAGAAACGAAAAAACAATGGAAGAAAAACTAGCGAAAGAAATTATCGATGCATCACAAGGTATGGGTGCAGCAGTTAAGAAACGCGAAGACGTACATCGTATGGCTGAAGCAAATAAAGCATTTGCTCACTATCGTTGGTAAGAAGGAGATTTAACATATGCCTCGTACACATTCATTAGATAAAATCCGTAATATCGGTATCATGGCACACATTGATGCTGGTAAAACGACAACAACAGAACGTATTCTTTACCATACTGGGAAAATCCATAGAATGGGGGAAACACACGATGGTGCCTCACAAATGGACTGGATGGAACAAGAACAAGAACGCGGCATTACCATCACATCAGCAGCAACAACAGCTTTCTGGAAGGAATATAGAATTAATATTATTGACACTCCGGGTCACGTTGACTTTACAGTAGAAGTATCTAGATCTTTAAGAGTTTTAGACGGTGCTGTAACAGTAATCGATGCTCAAGCTGGTGTTGAACCTCAAACAGAAACAGTTTGGAGACAAGCAACAGAGTATAAAGTTCCAAGAATAATCTATGTTAATAAAATGGATAAAATTGGTGCTGATTTTGAACATGCTATTAAAACAATTCATAATCGATTAGGTGTTAAAGCCAGTGCAGTTCAATGGCCAATTGGTGCGGAGTCAGATTTTGACGGCATCATCGACTTAATTGAATTGAAAGCATATCATTATGATGGTAATTCAGAAGAAAAAACAACGGAAATTGAAATTCCAGCGCATCTTAAAGATAAAGTTATGCAAAAGCGTAACGAGTTAATTGAAGCAGTAGCTGATTTTGACGAAGAATTAATGATGGCTTACTTAGAAGGTGAAGAAATTACAAATGACCAAATCTATGCCGCAATTAGAAAAGGTACATTAGCAGTAGAGTTCTTCCCAGTTGTATGTGGTTCATCATTTAAAAACAAAGGTGTTCGCTTAATGTTAGATGCCGCAGTTAGATACTTACCATCACCAGTTGATATTGACGCTGTTAAAGGTACAAATTCAAATGGTGAAGAAGTTATTAGACACGCATCAGACAGTGAACCATTCACTGCATTAGCATTTAAAGTTATGACAGACCCATTCGTTGGTCGTCTAACATTCTTTAGAGTTTATGCAGGTACGCTACAAAGCGGATCCTACGTATTAAACACAACAAAAGGTAAGAAAGAACGTTTCGGACGTATTCTTCAAATGCACGCTAACCACCGTGAAGAAATCAAAGATGTATTTGCTGGTGACATCGCTGCAGTTGTTGGTTTAAAAGATACAACTACAGGTGATACTTTAGCTGGTGAAAAAGATGATGTTATCTTAGAATCAATGTTATTCCCTGAACCAGTTATTAACGTTGCTATTGAGCCAAAAACAAAACAAGATCAAGATAAAATGGCGACAGCTTTACAAAAACTTTCTGAAGAAGACCCAACATTCAAAACATATACAGACCAAGAAACTGGTCAAACAATTATTGCTGGTATGGGTGAGTTACACTTAGAAATTTTAGTTGATCGTATGAAACGCGAATTCAAGGTAGAAGCTAATGTTGCAGAACCTCAAGTATCATACCGTGAAACAATTTCAGGTGAAGCTGAGATCGAAGGTAAATTCGTTCGTCAATCTGGTGGTCGTGGTCAATATGGTCACGTATGGATCAAATTTGAACCAAATCCAGGTAAAGGATTTGAATTCGTTGACAAAATTGTTGGTGGGGTTATTCCAAGAGAATACATTCCAGCTGTACAAAAAGGTTTAGAGGAAGCATTACCAAACGGTATTATTGCTGGATACCCAGTAATCGATATCAAAGCTACTTTATTCGATGGATCATACCATGATGTCGACTCAAGTGAAATGGCATTCAAAATTGCTGCTTCAATGGCGTTAAAAGAAACTAAGAATAAAGCTAAACCAGAATTATTAGAACCAATTATGGACATCGAAGTTGTTACACCAAACGATTACGTAGGTAACGTTATTGGTGACTTAACATCAAGAAGAGGTCGCTTAAATAGTCAAGAATCACGCGGAAACGCTGTTGCTATTAGAGCATATGTACCACTTTCAGAAATGTTTGGTTACACAACTGCACTACGTTCAAACACACAAGGTAGAGCAAGTTCAGTAATGCAATTTGATCATTATGAACGTTGTCCAAAATCAATTGCAGAAGCGATAATTAAAAAGCGCACAGGTAATATCTAATATACTTGCAAAAAAAATTAAACTAATATAAAATAATATAAGGAAACATAAGATTTATAATCTTAAATAGGAGGAAATTAAAATGGCAAAACAAAAGTTTGAAAGAACTAAACCACATGTTAACATTGGTACAATTGGCCACGTAGACCATGGTAAAACGACATTAACAGCTGCAATTAGTAACGTGTTATCTAAAAAAGGTTTAGCAAAAGCTCAAAATTATGCAGACATCGATAAAGCACCAGAGGAAAAAGAACGTGGTATTACAATTAATACATCACACGTAGAATATGAAACAGCAAATCGTCACTATGCTCACGTTGACTGTCCAGGTCACGCTGACTACGTTAAAAACATGATTACAGGTGCTGCTCAAATGGATGGCGGTATCTTAGTAGTATCAGCTGCAGACGGCCCAATGCCACAAACAAGAGAACACATCTTATTAGCTCGTCAAGTTGGTGTACCTAAATTAGTTGTATTCTTAAACAAAGCAGACATGGTTGATGACGAAGAGTTATTAGACTTAGTTGAAATGGAAGTTCGTGAATTATTAAGCGAATACGACTTCCCAGGAGATGACATTCCTGTAATCCGCGGTTCAGCACTTGGTGCATTAAATGGCGAACCACAATGGGAAGCAAAAATTCAAGAATTAATGGAAGCTGTTGATAACTACATCGACACTCCAGAACGTCAAACAGACAAACCATTCTTAATGCCAGTTGAAGACGTATTCACAATTACAGGTCGTGGTACAGTTGCTACAGGACGTGTTGAACGCGGTACTATCAAAGTGAACGACGAAGTTGAAATCGTTGGTATTACTGACACTAAAAAAACAGTTGTTACTGGTGTTGAAATGTTCAGAAAATTATTAGATTTTGCAGAAGCTGGAGACAACATTGGTGCGTTATTACGTGGTATCTCAAGAGACCAAGTAGAACGTGGTCAAGTTTTAGCTAAACCAAAATCAGTAAACCCACACATGAAGTTCGAAGCTCAAGTGTACGTATTGTCAAAAGAAGAAGGTGGCCGTCATACTGCATTCTTCTCAAACTACCGTCCACAATTCTACTTCCGTACAACTGACGTTACAGGTGTAATTACTTTACCAGAAGGTACAGAAATGGTTATGCCTGGTGACAACACAGTAATGATCGTTGACTTAATTCACCCAATCGCTATTGAAGAAGGAACAAAATTCTCAATCCGCGAAGGTGGACGTACAGTAGGCGCTGGTTCTGTTGTTAAGATTTTAGAATAGTCTTATAAACATTTAATTTAAAAGGTGGACAAATTGTCCGCCTTTTTATTAATATAAACAGGGAGAATATATGCTATCAAAGAACTATCTTGAAACTTTTTATATAAATGATGAATCAAAAACAACGATTTTAATCATTCCTGGTGGCGGCTACGCCTTCGCATCAAATCGTGAAGGTACACCAGTAGCTAAAATGTTTAATAACTGGGGGTATCATGCGATTGTGTATAGATATCGAAATACATTACTTCTTTATCCAGAGATTTATACAGAAGCAAAACAATTTATTGATGAAATTATAAGTGACAGCCATGTTAAAGACTTAATCATTATCGGATTTTCTGCTGGCGGACATATGGCAAGTTATTTACTTACACAACACAAGGAATCATTTAAAGCTGGGATTTTAGCTTATCCAGTTATTTCAAGCAATCCTTTAATAAGTCATAAAGGTAGTTTTGATAATTTATTAGGTTCAAACGATGAGGTATTAAAAGAAAAAGTTTCTACAGAAAACTTAATTACCGAGCATATGCCACCAATTTTTATTTGGCATACGGCAACAGACAAAAGTGTTCCTGTAGAAAACAGCCTAATTTTCTATCAAAACTTACTTAAAAAGAATAACCGGGCAGAACTTCATATTTATGATGTAGGCGAACATGGATTATCTATTGTTACAGAGGAAGTCTCGCCAGAACATATTAATCCTAAGGACTTTGTTGTTCAAAATAAACATGTTTCAAATTGGACATGTTTATTAAAAGATTGGCTAAAATCACTTTAAATATCGCAAAAATGTTTTAAATTATAGAAGATTGTTTCAAATAAATAGGCTAAGCTTAACTTTATGTTAAAATAACACTAACGAAGGTGATAGGATGATTGACACACATGCACATTTAAATATTGAAGACTTTGACCAAGATATCAATGAAGTTATTGAAAGAGCTAAACAAGCAAAACTTTCGAAGATTATCGTTATTGGTATGGATGAAGCGTCAAACAAAAAAGCGATTGAACTTGCAGAAACATACGATCTAATTTATGCAACTGTGGGCATACATCCTGGATACTTACTTAACAGTAATGTAAGCTCTATTGAAAAGTTTTTAAGTCATCCTAAGGTTGTAGCTATCGGTGAATGTGGTATTGATTTGTATTGGGATACAAGTAATGTATTAAATCAAAAAGCTATTTTCAAGCAACAAATTGAATTGTCAGAAAAATATCAACTACCTCTTGTTATTCACACAAGAAACTCATTTACAGAAGCCTATGATCTTATTAAACCATTCAAAGGAAAAGTGACAGGTGTCTTTCATTGTTTTAGTTCAAACTTAGAAGATGCCAAAAAGGCAATTGACTTAGGGTTTTATATTGGAATTGATGGACCAATCACATTTAAAAAAAACGATGTCTTAAAAGAAATTATTGAAGCGATTGATTTAAAACATATATTAATTGAAACAGATAGTCCATATATGGCTCCTACGCCATATCGTGGTAAACGAAACGAGCCGAGTTATTTACCTTTCATTGCGGAAAAAATAGCTGAGATTAAGCATATTTCCGTCGATGAAGTTATACATATAACAAAAATGAATAGTTACAAGCTATTTAAAAAATTGGAGGGTTAGATATGAAAAAAACATTGAGAGTATTCATCTTTTTAAGCTTAGCAATTCTACTTACAGCATGTGACTTTCTAAAGGTTATTCCTCCAATAACAAGACCGAAAGTTGAGTTAGATACATATGAAGCAACAACCGAATATGAAGAACGTGTTATGGAAGTTACAGAAGCTCTTTCTAAATACAACTTTATCGTAACAAATGGTACGAGTAAATACGCTTCAGCAACCATTATCGATAAAACAAGAAAAGATAACTTTTCTCATGTGTATACGTTTGTGACAACAAGTGAACTTGTAAGTAAGCCAAGTGATGTACAAAATTTAAAAATTGATTACCCACTTAAATTAAAAACTTTTAATGTGGATAGTTATGTTATTGGCACACTTGATAATGTTATGTTTTTAAGAATTGTCACAACGGAAGATCTTGAGTTGCCAACATTTGAAAAAGAAAGTTATTATGAGGCTATAAAAGGGCAAACAGTTTTATCAGTTGGCACACCTTACAGCCAGCCCCGTTACAGTAATTATATAAACGAGGGTATTATTAGTGATTATAGCAAAACAGATGGCATTCAAGTAAAACTTACAAGTGATATTGCAAGTAATTATGGTAACGGTGGTAGTGGCGTATATGATTTAAATAACCAACTCATCGGTATTATTACTGCAAGAGGCGCTATTACAAGTTCATTCGGTACAGAATATGCCAGCGAGGGAACTACGATTATTACAACAATGAACGCTATTTTTCAAAGTTATGCAAAATTAGATGATAATGATTTTGTAAAAACAAATACGTTTGAAGAAAAAGAATCGATAACCATTTCAAATATATTAGGTCATATAAAAACATATGAAAGCCAAAGTTTGTATGAACAAAAAGTAATTGAAACAACTGAAGATATTCAAAATCATGCAGTTGTTATAAACTATACAACAGGTATCCGAACGGGTGTTATATACAAAAAAGAAACGTTACCGTCAAATAACCATATGTATTATGTTGTTTCTTCAAACTTTGAAATTGATAATAGTATCGTAAAAAATGCAAAAATTGAGGCGAATGGAAAGCAGTATACCATTCAAGATTATGTAATTTATAAACTGTATAACATTATCGTATATCGATTTAAAACAGAAGATATTTTAAATATTACAGAACTAAAAACATCAAGTACTGAAGGTATTGAAATCGTACAAGGGCAAACCGTCTTAAGTTTAGGTACGCCACTTAATACGCAAAAAGATGCGAATTATGTATCCAAAGGTATCCTAAGTAAACATAATGTTTTAAGTAATCAAAGCTTATGGAGTCATGATGTGGCTGTTAATCCGTCGATGTATGGTGCACCGCTATTTAATTTAAATGGCGAGTGGATTGGTATAAATTTCTCAAAAGTTAATAACTTAAAAACAAGCGTTAATGATTCAAACTTTTATGCAGAGGGCTTGACGTACGCAGTTAGTGCAAATGTGCTGGGTCCTGTCTTAAATTCATTAACGGACTTTGATTTTTTAAATTTAGATATATTTTTACCAAACATAAAAAATGATGTAGTCGATTTTAATCATGAGACCTATATTCCATATGAAAGTCCTATAGACCATGAAAAAGCAATTATTGGTGTACTAAGTGATGTCTATGGTGCAACCGTTGCTGTAAGTGCATCCTCAAGTCATGGTTCAGGTGTTATCTACAAAAAAGAGGCACGAGAAGATGGTGGTTTCTATTATTATGTAGCAACAAACTACCACGTTATCGATAATGCTGTTTCCATATTAGGTGTTGCGAGTTCAATTACTATTTTCTTAGGTAATGAAATGGGAACGATTGAAGCTATTGGTTATACTGGAGAAAAAACATACGATATCGCATCACTTAAAATTACGACACGTCATGAACTTGATGTATTAGACATTAAAGAAAATCGTGAAATTAAACAGGGACAAACGATTATCTCACTAGGATCCCCATACGATTACACACTCATGTTTAACCATGCATCTGTTGGTGTAGTATCACTGGATTCTTACGATTATGATGATATTACAAATCTTACATATATGCAGGATAGTAGCATTAATCCTGGTAATAGTGGGGGCCCATCCTACAACTTAAAAGGTGAGTTGATTGGACTAAACGTTGCTAAACTTACTTCAAGTAGAGGCTATTATAACGAAGAAATTCCTGCTTTAGGACTTGGATACACATTAAATATGCATGTTATAGGACCGAAATTAAACAATTACTTACTGTATAATTCAGTGGAAATTAAACCTAGATTAGGTATTACGGTTCAAAATATTGAAACATTTAAAGTGCTTAATACAGGTAAAGATATACCTGAAGATGCTACGGAAGGTGTCGTTGTTATTGATGTGGATATTAATCGTGGTGCTTTTGGGTACTTACATGAATATGATTTAATTACCCATATTGATGGAACAAAGATCGTTAATATTGATTCTCTTGGATTGCTTCCACCATTCAAATGGGATCAAGTAGCCAAAGTTACAGTCGTTCGAAATGTTAATGGTGAGTTTATTACAATGGAAGTTATGGTGCATGTGACTTGGAGCGATTAATTTTAGATAAACTTATTAAAAATAATGAGAAGATTATGTTTGCTGAAAGCATGACCGGTGGAAGAATTACAGCAAAATTAGTCGAGGTAGAAGGGGCTTCTAAAGCAGTTTTAGGCGGGATTGTATCTTATAACGAATCTATCAAAAAAGTGTTGTTAGATGTAGATTCGAAAACAATAACAGAAGACTCAGTTGTAAGTAGTTCGGTTGCTTTACAGATGGCTCGTGGGCTATTCAAATATGGTGCAACCATCGGTGTAGCGATTACTGGAAATGCTTCAAAAAATACGCAAAAAAATAGCGAAAGTTTTGTTGCATATATCGCAATAGCGACAAAGGAAAAAGAAGTTGTTCGCTATCTTAAATTTTTAAGTAAAAACCGTAAGAGAAATATTAAGTATGCAACAAAAGTAGTATTTGAAACACTTTATCAATTTTTAGACTAAAACATAAGGGGTATTTACGTTTGTAAATATCCTTATGTTATGAAAAATGTTTTAAAAAAAATACTTATAGTGTTTTATGTTGTAATATCGTTATAACTATGTTATAATTGTCTAGCGTAAGATGTCCTTGTCTTATCAAAGACCATAGACCAGAAGGAGGTAGAAAGAATGAAAAAATACGAAATTATGTATATTGTTCGTCCAACAGTTGAAAGTGAAGATGTTAAAAAAATTGTCGCACAATTCAATGATATCTTTGTTAACCTTAACTCAAAAGTTCTAGAATTAAAAGAATTAGGGTTAAAAGACTTAGCTTATGAAATCGAACATCATAAAAAAGGTTACTATGTTTGGTTGTTAGTAGAAGCAACACCAGAAGCAGTAGCTGAATTTAATCGTGTTGTTCGTATCCATGAACAAGTGATTCGATATATCGTTGTGAAAGAAGGCGAGTAAGGTTATGATTAATAGAGTCGTTTTAGTCGGAAGAATTACAAAAGATCCAGAGTTAAAAATGACGCAATCTAATATTGCTGTTGTTCGATTCACCCTAGCAGTTAATCGTCAGTTTGCTGATCAAAGTGGCGAAAGACAAGCGGATTTTATTACATGTGTTGCTTGGCGTAAACAAGCAGAAACATTAGCAAAATACATTAATAAGGGTGCGCTTTTAGGCGTTGAAGGTCGAATTCAAACAGGGCAATATGAAACCGAAACTGGCACTCGTTACACGACAGAAGTTATTTGTGATACAATCCAGTTCTTGGAAAGTAAAACAGATACAATTTCACGAAAAGAGACTGATGAAGTCGACGATGATCTGCAAGACGATTTTTATGAAACAAGCAAAAAGATCGCCTCTACAGATGACTTACCATTTTAAGGAGGAATAAATACATGCAAAACCAAAAACGCGGCGGCGGCTTTAAAAGACGTCGCAAAGTGTGCTATTTTACACAAAATAAAGTTGAACATATCGATTTTAAAGATGTAGAATTATTAAAAAAATTCGTTACTGACCGCGGTAAAATTTTACCAAGACGTGTAACTGGCACATCAGCTAAATGGCAAAGACCACTTGCTGTTGCAATTAAAAGAGCAAGACACATGGCTTTACTACCATTTGTTAAAGACTAATTTATAAATTAAACGAACTGCATTTTATAAAAATGCAGTTTTATTTTACGATTTTGCCATTTATTGAAATAAATGCCAGATTTTTGATATAATAATTACATATAAACTTAAAGTTTATAAACGATGACTCAAAGGAGTTAAACAATTTATTGTTTATAGAAAACTATGAAACGATTAATACCATTTTTTACAGCTTTGATCATTTTAGCCTTGGCTGTTTATTTTAATTATGAATATTTAACAAATTTAATTAACAATAGTGAGACGTTCATTCGTACAGCTATTGTTTTTGGTGCTTTAATCTTATTTGTTACAAGTTTCTTTTATATTTTCACATACAACCAAGCAAAAAGAATTAGGACTTTAAACAACCGTTTGTCCATGTGGACGGAACTTTCATACCATGTGAACCAAGTAGGTGATGAAGTATTTAACGAACTTCCAATTGGTATTGTTGCATTTGATGAACATAAAGAAATTAAATGGGTAAACCCACATGCGAAAGTTATTTTTAACGATCAAAAATTAGTCGACAAATATTTAAGTGACATTAATGAAGAGTTGTATCAAGTTGTTCTAAATAAAAATGAGAACGCAATGGTTGAAATTGAATCAAACATCTATGACGTCATTATTAAAGAAGAATACAACTTCATGTACTTATTTAATGTAACCGACCGTGAACTTGTTCGTAGAAAAGCAACAGAACAAACAATTTCACTTGGTATTGTTTATCTAGATAATTTAGACGAATCACTATCCAGCATGGACGTCAGTGATCAGTCGAGTTTAAAAGGTGAGTATTTAGGTGCGATTAACGACTGGATTGATAAATATGAAGGTTATCTAAAACCATTTAGCGAGGGCCGCTTAATTTTTATTACAACACGCAAAAATTTAGCGAAAATGATTGCGGATAAGTTTGATATTTTAGATACGATTCGTAACATATCACAACTACACGAAGTTCGTGTAAGTTTGTCCATTGGTGTTGCTTGTTGGGATGTACCAATGATTGAACTTGGCGTTTACGCACAAAATGCTGTTGAACTCGCAGAAAAACGTGGTGGTGACCAAGTTGTCGTAAATATCCAAAATGAAAAAATAGCGTATTTTGGTGCGCGTTCAGATGCAAGTGAAAAGAGTTCTCGTGTAAGTGCGCGTATCAATGCACAAACGATTAAACAATTAATTGAACAGTCATCAAATGTCTTTGTTATGGGGCATAACAACGCCGATATGGATGCATTTGGTTCAATGCTTGCAATGTATCATATGGCACAAAGTTATAAAAATCATGTGTACATGGTTTATGATAAAGAGCGTCTAGATACAACGGTTTCAAAAGTTGAAGCACTTGTTTTAAAAGAAAATCCCGAAATTTTAGAAGATGCAATCAATAGCGAAGAAGCATTAAAGCGAATGAATGACGACAGCTTACTTATCGTTGTTGATACACAATCACCAAAGATTGTTATGAGTCCAAAAGTTTTGGAAAAATCAAAACGTACGATTGTTATCGACCATCATCGAATTGGTGACGAAGTCTTTAATGCGATTTTTACTTACATCGAACCATACGCATCATCGGCAATTGAACTTGTCGTAGAACTTTTAAACTTTATTGAAAAAACAACAGATATTACGCCACTTGAAGCATCCATCATGTATGGTGGTTTAGTCTTAGACACAAATTCATTTACAACACGAACAGGGACAAGAACATTTGAGACAGCTTATAAACTTAGAGAACTTGGTGCAGATCCAAGCTTAGTGAAAACATGGCTAAGACGTGATTTGCTTCGTACATTAGAAATAAATAAATTACTTAGCCAAATTGAAATATACAACGATAAATACGCATTTATCTTAGCAAAAGATATTTATGATGACCGTGTATTACTTGCACAAGTCAGTGATGAAGCCTTGCTTATTAGTGGTATAGATGCAGCATTTACAATCGCTCAAATGGCAAACGGAGTTATTGGTGTGAGCGCAAGATCATACAACAAAGTAAATGTCCAAGTACTTATGGAAGCAATCGGCGGCGGTGGACATTTAAGTAGTGCCGCAGCCCAAGTGACTAACGACACAATTGAAGGTGTTTTTGAAAAAATTAAACATTTTATAGATTTAGAATACGGCGAAGGAGATAGCACTATGAAAGTTATATTATTAGAAGATGTTAAAGGTAGAGGTTCAAAAGACCAAGTTATTGAAGTAGCAAGTGGCTATGGTCAATTTTTAATTACACAAAAGAAAGCCTTACCAGCTACAGATGAAAATCTAGAAGTTTTAAGAAAAGCTAAAGCTGAAGAAGAATTACAAATTCAAAAGCATTTAGAGTTAATGAAAAAGTTAAAATCAGAAATTGATGGAAAAACAGTAACATTAACAATTCAAACAGGCCAAGATGGAAAAGCATTTGGTTCAATTACTACGAAAAAAGTTGTAGAAGCATTTGAAGAACAAAACAACATTTTATTAGACAAGAAAAAAGTAGAATTATCAAGTGAAATTAACTCCGTTGGTATTTATACGGCAAACGTTTATTTACATAAGGATGTAAAAGCTCAATTCGAAGTACATATCATTGAAAAGTAGGGGTTATATATGGCCAAAAAATTACCATATCATTTGGAATCTGAACAATCTGTTTTAGGTATTATCTTTTTAGATAACCGAATGATTAGAACGGTTGCTGATATACTTGATGTTGAAGATTTTTATGAATTAAGACATCAACACATTTATAAAGCAATGTTAGAATTAGACGAAAATAAAATGTCCATAGACTACACAAGTGTTGGTGCGATGTTAGAACGTAGCCAACAACTTGCAGAAGTTGGCGGGTATCCGTATTTAATCTCTTTATTTGAAAGTATAGGATCTACAGGTCACCTTGAAACATATATGGACTTAGTCAAAGACAGTTCTTTAAAACGGCAAGTTATTGAAACGACAAGTCGAATTCTTGAAATGGGCTATACCGAAGATATCGACGCTGTTGATTATTTACTTGAAGCTGAAGAGAAAATTTTTGCGCTTGCACAAAAACGTAAGTCAAGCGAGTTTACAACACTTAAAGCTGTTATTGAAGAAGTTAAAGAAAAAATCGAGTTTAACCGAACAAACAAAGGTGGTTTAACTGGACTAGCTACGGGTTATCATGGATTAGACCGTGCAACACTTGGTTTCAAACCAGAAGAATTAATTATTGTTGCCGCACGTCCAGGTATGGGTAAGAGTGCTTTTGCGATGAATATCGCACTTAATGTTGCAAAGCACAATAAACAAGGTAGCGCAGCTGTTGCAATTTTCAGTTTGGAAATGAGTAATGAACAATTAGGTTCAAGAATGCTTTCTAACATTGCAAACGTCGATAGTACAAAAATGAAATCTGGTGCACTTAACGCAACCGAATGGAATTATTTAAATATTGGTGAACAAACGCTTTCTAAATACAATATTTTATTTGATGATTCTGCAGCAGTTACAGTTTTCGACATTCGAGCAAAATGTCGTAAACTTAAACAAGAAGATAAACTAGACTTTGTCATTATTGACTACTTACAATTAATTGATGGGGATAAACGTGCAGGATCAAATAGACAAGAAGAAGTTGCACGAATATCACGTAGTTTAAAACAAATGGGTCGTGAACTTAAAGTTCCAATTATGGCACTTTCACAATTATCACGTGATGTTGATAAACGACCTGATAAGCGTCCAGTACTTGCCGACCTAAGAGAATCAGGAAGTATTGAACAAGATGCGGATATCGTATTATTCCTATACAGCGATGATTACTATAATAAAGATTCTGGTGATAGTAAAGTTAGAAATATTGGATTGGATATCGCGAAAAACCGTCAAGGTATGTCCGGTATTACTATCGACTTTAAGTTCGATTTACCAGTTTCAAGATTTTCTGCATTAGATACAGAACATAAAGAAAGAACCGATTAATTCGTAGACATGTCAAAGAAAATACTAAGTATGTATAAAAACAACCCGTTATATGTTATTTTGCCGATATTATCCATAATAACTTTTAGTTTATGGCTTTTTTCGGTTGATGGCTATATTGTAACGGGAATTTTTATTTTGTTGTTCTTTGTATTTTTAAAATTGAAGCTTCCAAAAGTCTACTTGCTAATGTTGCTTATTTTTAGTTTACCTTCGTATCATGGCAATTTTAAAATACTTGATTATGAGTTCAAATTTGTTTTACCATTCCATACATTAAGTGTTTTTGTTGGTAGTGTATACATTCGTGATATGATTATGCGAAAAAATTTTTATAAAGGTAAACTTTTTTATCCGTTACTAGCAATTTTTATCTATAGTCTTATTTCCGTTTTATGGAGTCCTCAAAAGCTAGTATCACTTAATGCAGTACTGTTAATAGGTGTTTCCTATATGAGTTACTTCATCATTATCAACTTTAATGATGATGAACATATAAAATTAGCTGAACTTTCTGTAATACTTATGACATTTGGTTTGGTATTAAGTTTGGAAATATTTACGATTTATCTTAGAATGGCTACGAAAAATTCAAATAATATTGATTTTTTCTTACATCAAATATGGGATAATCCAAATTTATTTGCTGCGTTATACGCATTTATCATTCCGATTAGTTTATATAAATACCGAAACTTTAAATGGAATTTAAAATATATGATATTTATAGTCTTAGACTTGTTGATTATTTATGGTATGTACTTAACGCGTTCTAGAGGTATATACTTAGGTGCTGCAGTAGCGATAGTATTAAGTTTCTTTATATATAAATTTAAACCTAAGATAACGTTTATTATATTTACTTTAGCTGGGGTAGCATTTTTCTTTGTAACAATTTTTACAATTGTGTTAAAAGATGCATATCCAGGGCTTTACCAACTGTATTATAATGTGTCAACATATCGTATTTTATGGTATGAAGTAGCTTATAATAATTTTATAGAAACACCGTTTAATGCCATTTTTGGTACGGGTGTTAAATCTTCCGTTTATTATATAAGCCAAATCAATCACCCCCATGCCTATTACCATAGTTTCATCTTCCAAATTATGGGAACACTTGGAGTCATCGGTCTGATTTTATATTTATGGTCTTATATTAAAATGTATGGAATATTTAAAGATATACCAAAACAATATTCACTTATTTTAGTGGCTGTATTCATGCATCTTGGTCATGAAATTGTAGATATTGGTTTTGAGTATCAGTACTTAGGCATGTTTTTCTATATATTGGTTGCCTATGTTGAAAGAAGTTGTATGTTTGATAAAAATCATAATTTAATTGAAAATAATCTCGAAATAGAAAAGAGCATATCCTAGTTTTGGATATGCTCTTATTATTTTTGTATTATAAATCTTTAAAACTTACCTTAGGAGAACGCGCAGCAGTAACTTCGTCGAGTCTACGAACAGGTGTCGTATGTGGTGCATGTTTTACCTTTTCTGGCTCTAGAATTGCTTCTTCAGCAATAACTTTAAGTGCATGAATGAAAGCATCTAATGTTTCTTTAGATTCGACTTCTGTTGGTTCAATCATCATTGATTGACTAAAAATGAGTGGGAAGTAAATTGTAGGTGCGTGGAATCCATAGTCTAACAGACGTTTTGCAATATCAAGTGTTTTAACATGTGTACTTTGATCGATTAAGCCATCAAAGACAAACTCGTGCATGCAGTAGTCTTTAATTGGTAATTGGTATAAGTGTTTGAGAGATGCTTGAATGTAGTTTGCGTTTAAGACTGCATAGGGTCCAATTTTACCAATATTTTCTTTGCCTAAAGAAAGAATATAAATATAGGCTCTTAAGTAAACACTAAAGTTTCCATAGAAGCTACCTACCATCCCAATGGAATCTTCAAAGTTTTTAAATGTATAACCGTTATCTGTTTTAATGACATGCGGGTTTGGTAAGAATTCGACTAATTTTTCACTAACACCAACTGGACCGCTACCCGGACCGCCACCACCATGCGGTGTTGAGAATGTTTTATGTAAGTTTAAGTGAGTTATGTCAAAGCCCATGTCTCCTGGCTTTGCTTTACCTAATAATGCATTTAGATTCGCACCATCATAGTAAACTAATCCACCAGCTTCATGCACTAAATCAGCAACTAATTTAATATCTTTTTCAAAAACACCTGCAGTATTTGGGTTTGTTAACATTAAACCAGCGACAGTGTCATTCAATGCCGCTTTTAACGCTTCAATATTAACCGTGCCATCATCGTTTGATTTAATTTCAACGACATTAAATCCAGCAACAGAAGCACTTGCAGGGTTTGTACCATGTGCACTATCAGGAACAATAATCGTTTGTCGATTGAAGTCTTTGTTTTTATCGTGGTATGCACGCATAATCATTAAGCCAGCAAGTTCACCATGTGCTCCAGCAAAAGTATTAAGAGAGTATGCATACATACCGGTAAGTTCACTTAACATACGATTTGTCTCGTAAATGACATGTAATGCACCTTGTGCAGTTGATGTTGGTTGAAGTGGATGAATCGCTTGAAAACCTCTTAAACTTGCTAATTGATCGTTTATTTTAGGGTTATACTTCATTGTACAAGAACCAAGTGGATAGAAGTTTGAGTCAATACCAAAGTTCTTTTTAGAAACGTTTGTGTAATGTCTTACAACATCTAATTCACTAACTTCAGGTAAGTCTAGTGGTTCCATGCGTAATAAGTTACTTGGTAGGGTTACAGTCTTGAAATCATCGGATTTAAAGTGGTAGCCAATACGTTCGTTTTTCGATAGTTCAAAAATTAATTTGTCGTAATAAATCATTTGAATGCCACCACCTTTTCGATAAAGTTGTTTATATCTTTTAATGTTGTTTTTTCAGTTACTGCAAACAAACCAACATTGTTTTCAATTTCAAGCGGTCCTAAAATATTATGTGTCAATAAATAATTATTCAAAGCTTTTAGATCAACACGAGCTTTTAATGCAAACTCACGATAGAATGGTTGATTAAATACAGGTTCAAATAAACCTGTATGAATTAATTTAGTGTATAAATCATGAGAAGCATTTAAAACGTGTTGAGTCATTTCTTTAAGTCCATTTTTTCCAATTAACGATAGATAGATTGTTACACTTAATGCCATAAGTGATTGGTTCGAACAAATATTTGAGTTCGCTTTAGCACGTCGTATGTGTTGTTCACGAGCTTGGAGTGTTAAGACAAACGCACGTTTTCCATCAACATCTGTTGTAACACCGCAAATACGACCGGGCATTTTGCGCATAAGGGCATTAGTAGTAGCAAGATAGCCGACATAAGCACCACCAAAGCTTAGTGGCACGCCAAGCGATTGAAGTTCACCTGCAGCAATATCAGCTTTAAATGAAGCTGGACTTCTTAGTATACCAAGAGACTGACCATCTTGGTTTATAATAAGTAATCCTCCTTGTTCATGAATCCAATTTGAAATATTTGTATAATCTTCAACGATACCATAGTAGTTTGGGTTTTGAACGATAACACCCATATAATCGTTTGATTGATCAAGGGAATGAATATCGGTAATGCCATCTTTCATTGGTATCATTTTTACATTGATTTTTTTATAACGAGCATATGTTTTAATGACTTCGAGAATACTAGGGTTTATTGTTTCAGACACTAAAATTGTATTTTTCTTTGTATGTGCATTTGCCATAAACATCGCTTCAGCAGTAGACGTAGCACCATCATACATTGAGGCGTTTGCGACATTTAAACCAGTTAACATAGTAATCATCGATTGAAATTCAAAAATATACTGTAAAGTTCCTTGAGAAACTTCCGGTTGATAAGGTGTATAAGATGTTAAAAATTCTTGGCGGCTAGATAATGCAGATACAACACTTGGCGTGTACGTATCATAAGCACCAGCACCTCTAAAGATTTTTAAGATTTGGTTTTTTCCTGCAAGCTCATTTAAGTGATGGTCAAGTTCAATATCACTTAGTGCTAATGGAATATTATAATCTTTTTTTATTTGTAAATCTTTAGGGATAGCTTTAAATAAATCATCAATGTTTTTCGCTCCAATAACTTTTAACATTTCCTCTACATCATGTTGTGTATGGGGAAAGTATTTATGCATGTTAGGCCCCCTTATAACGTTTTCTTGTATGACTCTTCATCGATAAGTGTTTTTAGTTCACTTTCATCAAAAACTTCAATTTCAATAAAGAAATTTTTGTAAGGGTCTTCGTTAACAAGTTCAGGACTATTTGTAAGTTCTTCGTTAACAGCGATTACTTTACCACTTACTGGCATATAAAGGTCAGACGCAGATTTAACACTTTCAACAGCGCCAAATGTTTCGCCTTTATCAAATGTTTCGCCAACACTTGGTAATTCAATATAAACAATCGCACCGAGTGCATCTTGAGCATAATCGGTGATACCGATTCTCGCTTTGTTTCCGTTAAATTCTAACCATTCGTGCGTTTCTTGAAATAATAAATTTTTATTCATATTAATTTTTCTCCTCTGTTTGATATTTTTTGGTATAGAAAGGATTTTGAATAACTTCAGCCAAGACTTGGTTTTTTCGAATGGATACATAAAATTGGTCACCGATATTGCTGTAGTTTTTGTCAACTAATGCAAGACCTAAGGCGCTACCTAGTGTTGGAGATAAGTAGCCTGTCGTGACATAACCAATTTCTTTGTCATTTTTCATAATAGGGTAGGATTCTCTAGCAATACCTTTGTCGAGCAATTTAAATCCGACAAGTTTTCTTGTTTGATTTTGCTTATGTAGTAAAAGTTTTTCTTTGCCGATAAAGGATGGTTTCTTCAATTTTACAGCAAAGCCTAAACCTGCTTCAAAAGGTGTAATTTCATCAGATATTTCGTGACCATATAGCGGAAGACAAGCTTCAAACCTTAGGGTATCACGACATCCAAGACCACAAGGTTTGGCAAAGTTTAAACTTTCATTAAATAAATCAACAATTAAATGTGTTCTTCCATATATTTCAAATCCATCTTCTCCGGTATATCCTGTTCTCGATACAATAACGAAGAGGTCTTTGTAAGGTATTATTTTAAATTGCATGAAGTTAAGGTCTGTGACAACATGTTCTAACAATTGATTCACGTTATTTTTTGATTCAGGTCCTTGTAAGGCAATAAGTCCATATTCATCACTTAGGTTGCGGATATTTAAATTAAATGTGCCTTTATTTTGCAGTAACCATGCAAAATCTTTTTCGATGTTTGATGCATTGACAACTAACAGTATTTTTTGTGGTGTAATGACATAAACTAATAAATCATCAATGACATAACCGTCTTCATTTATAAGAAGTGTATAAGTCACTTTATTAATTTCATCACTTATTAAATTTGACCCAATGTAGTTAATAAATTTTAATGCATCTTGTCCTTCAACAATAATTTCACCCATATGCGATACATCAAAAACGCCGACATTGTTTCTAACCGCTTCATGTTCTTGGGTAATACCTTCATATGAAACAGGCATTAAAAAACCACCAAACTCAACCATTTTGGCATTGAGTTCAAGGTGCTTTTCGTAAAGAATTGTCTTTTTCAATTAAATTCCTCCCTAGTCTTTATGTTTATTATACAATAAACGCCAACCATATAGCATGCATAAACCTTAAAAATTAGTGTATAATATAACTCAAGGTGATGAATATGTTAGTAAACAAAATTTTAATTAATTTTGAGCATCAAAAAGTTGATAACACCAAAGGTGTTGTTTTTATCATACACGGGATAGCTGAGCACTTAGAATATTACCGTGATTTAAGTCATACGCTAAACGAAGCTGGATATGATACGATTACTTATGATCTTCGTGGTCACGGACAGTCAGGTGGCAAAAGAGGCTATGTAAAAAAATATAGTGATTTTGTTGATGATTTGCACATATTGATAAGAGAACTTACAAATAAAGAAGATAAGATTTTTTTAGTTGGTATAAGTTTAGGCGGTTTAATTGCTCAATTATATCGTATACGTTACGGACACTTAAGTGGTGTAGTAACGGTTGGTTCACCATTAACGGGTATTAAGGTTAATTTCATTCAAAGAATTGGATTAAGATTATTTGGTTTTTTAAAAATGAAAACAAACTTTTTAGATCCTAAATTGTCAAATAACTTTGATGATGTAATCGAAGACCCCTTAGCACTTCCATACTTTCATTTAAGAATGGGTTATCAAATGTTAATTAGAGGTGCGAAACATTTAGAAAAAAATCAAAATAAAAATCTCACACCGATGTTACTCATGCATGGTGGAGATGATAAAATTGTCTTACCAGAAGTATCAAAAACATTTATGGAAAGAAGTAATGCCACAGATATCGAAATGATTGAATATGATGGTGTAAAACATATGGTTTTTAAAGATATTTTAAAGGAAGAGGCAGCGAACGATTTAATTCGTTGGCTAGATAAACGTATATGAAAAAGTATGTACTAGCAATCGACCAAGGAACGACATCTTCTAGAGTCGTATTAGTAGATAGATTTGGTGATGTCAAACATATTGAACAAATGACAATTGGTCAAAGTTTCCCGTTTGATGGCGCAGTGCTTCAAAACGCAGAAGAAATCTATGATTCTGTTGTTTTGCTTATTGATCGCATGTTTAAGCGTCACGATGTTGACCCAAAAGATATTATCGCAATGGGAATAACAAATCAACGCGAGACGACAATTTTATTTGATAAAACAACAGGAAAGTCTCTATACCATGCAATCTCCTGGCAAAGCCGTCAAACAGAAGAGATTACAAATAAATGGATTAAAAAAGGGTATGATGATATCGTACTAAGGAAGACAGGATTAAAAATAAACCCTTACTTTTCAGCAAGCAAAATACGTTATATATTAGATCGTATTAATGCAGATGTTGAAAATGTTCGTTTTGGTACTGTTGATACATATTTACTATATCGACTAACGAACAATAAAGTTCATAAAACAGATGTGACAAATGCATCACGCACAATGATTTTTAATATTGAAACATTAATTTGGGATGAAGAACTTTTACAAATGTTTAATATTCCAAAATCAATACTTCCAGAAGTTTGTGCAAACGATGAGCTTTATGGATATTACAATTATAATGGTATTGATATTCCGATTTACGGGATGATTGGTGACCAACAATCTGCATTATTTGGTCACCAATGTTTCGAGCCTGGAGAGGCTAAAGTTACCTATGGTACGGGCTGTTTCATGCTGATGAATACGGGGGCAGACATTTATTATTCGGATAACGGATTAATTTCAACCATTGGTTGGCGAATGAAAAACAAAACAACATACGCACTTGAAGGTTCTGTTTTTATGGGCGGTGCCGCAGTAAAATGGATTAGAGACCGCTTGGGTATTATAAAAAACGCAAGTGAAACAGAAAAACTAGCAGCATCTTCAAATGATGACACACTTTATGTCGTTCCTGCATTTGTTGGCCTTGGAGCACCATATTGGGATAATCAAGTTCGCGGCTCAATTCTTGGGTTAAAGAGTCATACAACAAAAGCTGATATCGCTAAGGCCACATTGAATAGTATCGCATATCAAGTGAACGATTTGCTTGAAGTTATGGATAAAGATGCTAAAGTAAATATTCAGTCAATTTCCGTTGATGGCGGCGCATCAGAAAATCGATATTTAATGCAATTCCAATCATCGATTTCACAAGTAAAACTTATTCAAACAGCGGAATCGGAAGTTACAGCATTAGGAGCAGCTTACTTAGCAGGGCTTGCCTCAGGATATTGGAACTCTTTTGAGGAACTAAAGAAAAATCGTAAAATCAAACAAATTTTCCATCCATTATTATCAAAGGATGAAGCAAAGAAACGATATGAAAAATGGTTGCTTGCAGTTAAAGCAACACAAAGTTTTAGGTGATTAAATGATTAAAGTAGTATTTGTCTGTCTTGGCAACATATGTAGGTCACCAATGGCAGAAGGCATGTTTAAAAGAATGATTGAAGAGAAAGGACTTTCTCGTCAATTCATTATTGAATCTAGAGCAACATCCAGTTATGAAATCGGTAATCCACCTCATCATGGAACCGAGCGTATATTAAGAAGAATTGGTGTAAGTACAAAAGGTATGTATAGTAAAAAAATCACGCAAGGTGATTTTGAGTTTTTTGATTATATCGTCGCGATGGATAGTTCCAATGTCCGAAATCTTATGGCGATGAGCAATTCTAAATATCACAGTAAAATTCAAAAAATCTTAGATATCGATGTACCAGACCCTTACTACACCTTAGATTTTGATGAAACATTTGAGTTGTTGAGCAAAGGACTTAATCAACTATGGAAGAAAGTAAAGGAAGAAAAACTATGAAAACAATAAAAAGAAGACATGAATTGAAACAAGAACATACATGGGACTTGACGCGCTTGTTTAAAACAGAAGCGGACTACGAAAAAGCATTAAATGAAGTTTTAGAAAAAATTAATAACTTTAAACAAACGTATGAAAATAACTTAACAAGTCCACAAGTTATTAGCGAATCAATTAAAGATTATGATGATATTTCAAGAAACTTAAGTTATGTATCAAGCTATGCTAGCTTAAATATCAGTGTTGACCAAACAAATGAACAAAACGTTATGCGTTCAGGAGTTCTAGGGAGTAACTTTGGTAAAATTAGTAAAGATTTAGCGTTTTATGGTTCATCACTTGAAATGTTAGATGAAGAAACACTATTAAAGGTTCGCGACTTAAGTCCACTTAATGTTGGCTTTATTAACAAGGTTTTAAAACAAAAAAAACATGCGCTAAAACCAGAAATTAATCAAGCATTAAGTGAATTTTCTCAAGTGTTTAGTGCACCATATAGAAATTATGATAAGTTTAAGTTTGCCGATATGACATTTAATGAGTTTACAGTTCATAACGAAAAACACCCATTATCATTTACGTTATTTGAGAATGAGTGGGAATATGATGTAAATCATGATGTACGAAGAAAAGCATATGAATCATTTTATGATACCTTAAAGCTTTATGAAAATGGTTTAGCAAATAATTACCAAACACACGTATTAACAGAAAAAGCATATGCAAATTTAAAAGGGTTTGACTCGGTCATTGATTATCTATTGTATGATCAAGATGTAACACGTGATATGTATGATAGACAAATTGATGTTATTATGGATAAGTTATCTGAACCAATGCGTAAGTATGCAAGATTACTTAAACGTATACACGGATTAGAAGAAATGACATATGCCGATTTAAAAATTGCAATAGACCATGAATTTGAACCAACCATTACGATAGAAGAATCTGAAAAGTACATGATGGAAGGATTAAAAGTATTGGGCGATGATTATTTAGAAATGGTTGAAAAGTCATTTAAAGAACGTTGGATTGATTTCCCACAAAATTTAGGTAAATCAACTGGTGGTTTTTGTTCAAGTCCATACCAAAAAGGTTCTTATATTTTATTGAACTGGAATAACAAAATGGATGAAACCTTTGTACTAGCTCACGAGTTAGGACATGCTGGTCATTTCTATTTTGCTGGTAAACACCAAAACTATTTTGATAATCGACCATCGCTATACTTTATTGAAGCACCATCAACAATGAATGAACTTTTAATGGGTGAATACTTAAAATCGCAATCTAATGATTTAAGATTTAAGCGTTGGGTATTATCAAGTTTAGTCGCTAGAACGTATTATCATAACATGGTAACGCACCTTTTAGAAGCAACCTATCAAAGAGAAGTATATCGCTATGTTGATGAAAAGAAACCATTGAGTGCATCCGTTTTAAAATCACTAAAACTTAAAGCGCTCAAGGACTTTTGGAAAGATGATGTTGTCATACCGGACTATGCTGGATTAACATGGATGCGTCAACCACATTATTTTATGGGATTATATCCATACACATATAGTGCAGGATTAACAATCGCTACTGCTGTAGTTAAAAAAGTAAATGAAGGAAAATTAGACATCGAACGTTGGAAAGACGTCTTACGTGCCGGTGGAACAAAAAATCCACTTGAACTTGCTAAAATGGTTGATGTTGATTTAAGTACAAAGCAGCCATTGTTGGACACTATATCCTATGTATCAGATATGGTTGATGAAATCGAAAGAATTACAAATATTTTAGAAGGCAAATGAAAAAAATCCCACCGATTAAAGGTGGGATTTTATCTTATTAATAAATTATTTACGAATAATTAAACTCTTACCTGTCATTGCTTCAGGTTGTTTAACACCTAGTAAATCTAACATTGTTGGTGCAACATCACAAAGTGCTCCACCAGATGCAACTTCAATAGAAGGATCCGTAATAACAATTGGCACTAAATTTGTTGTATGCGCCGTATGTGGTTGACCAAATTCATCGCGCATTTTTTCAGCATTACCATGGTCAGCTAAAACGATAGCTACACCACCAATTTTTTGAATAGCTTCAACAACATCTTTTGTACATGCATCAACTGTTTCAACAGCCTTTGTTGTTGCTTCAATAGAGCCTGTATGACCAACCATATCTGGGTTCGCAAAGTTTAAAATCATTGTGTCAAATTGACCACTTGAAATTGCTTCTACCGCTTTATCACGAACTTCGTATGCACTCATTTCTGGTTTTAAATCATAAGTTGATACTTTTGGTGATTCAACTAAAATGCGTGTTGCCCCTTCATAAGTTTTTTCAGAACCGCCATCAAAGAAGAAGGTTACGTGTGCATATTTTTCAGTTTCAGCAATTCTTAATTGTTTTAGTCCGTTTTTAGCAATCACTTCACCATAAATATCATCAAGTGTTTGAAGTGGGAAAGCAATTAAGCCTTTAACTGTTTCATTGTAATGCATCATTGAAACAAATAAAATATCATCTAAAACATGTTTTTTATTGAAAACAGCTTTACCAGCAGTTACATATTTATCTGTAGCTTCTGGATTTGAAATTGCGGTTGCAATACGAATGGCGCGGTCTGGACGGAAATTTGCAAAAATAACAGCGTCATGATCTTCAATTAAACCAGCTTTATCGACTAAGAATGGAACGATGAACTCATCAGTTATACCAGCATCATAAGATTCTTGGATACCCTTTAATGCGTCTGGTTTCATTTCGCCAGATCCTAAAGTCATGTTATCGTAAGCTTTTTGAATACGGTCCCAGTTGTTATCTCTATCCATTGCATAATAACGACCAGATACAGTCGCAACTTTAATATCGTGTTTTGTTAAGGATTCTAAGTAACCTAAACCACTTGTTTGAGCAGTATCACGACCATCCATAAATGCATGTAAGTATGCACGATCTTTTAGTCCATGTTCATTCATTAAATCAAACAATGCTTTAATATGGGTTGTATAAGAGTGTACGCCACCTTCAGATACTAAACCAAGAACATGAATTTTACCGTTATTTTTCTTAGCATGGTTAATTGCGGCTAAGAACGCTTCATTTTTATAGAATGAACCATCTTTTATAGCAACATTTATTCTTGTTAAAGATTGGTATACAATACGACCAGCACCTAAATTTAAGTGTCCGACTTCACTGTTACCCATTTGGCCATCAGGTAATCCTACAGCTTCTCCACTAGTAGTTAATGTGCTGTTTGGATAATTTACAAATAAACTATCCAAAAATGGTTTTTTTGCAAGTGAAACAGAATTTGAGTCACTTGCTGGGGCTAAACCATAGCCATCCATAATAATAAGTCCTACAAATTTTTTATTCATAAGTAATAATCCTCCAAACGAATATTCACTAGTATTATACAAGAATTATTAGAAGAACGTATGTATAAAACGTTTTCAATAAGGGTGATGACTTGTAATATGTTATTTTGATGGTAAAATAAAGGTACATTTAAATACTTCAGGGCGGAGTGAAAGTCTCCACCGGCGGTAAAGTCCGCGAGCCTACGGGTTGATTTGGTGTAATTCCAAAACCGACAGTTATAGTCTGGATGGGAGAAGTTATATCTTTTTACGGATATTATTTTTTGTCTGATGCCTTGAAGTAGGGCATCTTTTTGTTTTTCTAAGATAAATAACCTATTCAAAAGGAGGATATATATGAATCGAATCGTCGATTTTATGAAGGCTAATCAAAACGCAATTGAACTTATATTAGCCATCGTTTTAGTGTTAGCACTTGTGCTATTGTTTGTTGTTGGTCTAAAGTACGAAAAGAAAGATTTAACCAATTCAGAACGTATAAAGAAAATGACAGCCATTACCGTTTTATCGGCAATGAGTGTGGTATTGTACTATTTTATTAAGTTTCCATTAGGTGCAATTCCGATATTCTCATTTATTCCTGGTTTCTTAGATATACATTTTTCTGCAGTACCTATTTATATTGGTGGCTTTTTATTTGGACCTATCACCGGTAGTATTATTGTAATTATTCGTATGTTAGTAAAACTTCCAGCATCATCAACCTTAGGTGTTGGCGAGTTTTCAGATTTACTTATTGGTTTAGTCACTGTATTGATTTCATCAATTATGTATCATAAAAACAAGAGTAAAAAGACAGCAATCCGTGCAATCGTATCAATTATTGTAACATGGACCATTTTCTCGATTTTCTCAAACTGGCTCTTTGTTTTACCATTTTATATGGGTTTATACGGCGAACAAGCAGTTTTAGGAATGCTTATGGTTGTACCAAAAGTTACAGCAGAAAACTATATGTTACCTTATTTGTTAATTGCTGTGTTACCATTTAACTTAATTTTGTCATCACTTGTAAGCTACATAACATTTATAACGTATAAGCGACTTTCAAGAATATATAATAATCTCTAACTTATGTTATACTTAAAACTAGGTGATAACATGAATAAAACAGTATTAAACAACATCAAATTATCTTTATTATCTGGTCTAAAACTTGTATTGATTGGGTCTGTGTTTGTTGCTGCATTAGAAGTAGCAACCAGTGTATTTAATATACCCATTTCACTACATTGGATTGCACTATTTTACCTTGCAAGAGAAATTGCTATAAGAATAAGAAGTCATATATTTTATGAACATAAGATATTCCCGTGGTTATCTGTTATATGTATGATTTTATTATTTTATATTTCTGGTGTATGGAGTATCTTGATTATTAATATTTCGATTGCTCCTACGATTAATTTTGAACTTGTAAAGATTGCGCTAAATCCAGTTTTTAGATTTTACTTTTTATTACCTTTAGGTAGCTATTTTTACCAAATAGGTAACATTATTGAAGTTTTATTCTTTCTTGCGGTTTTAATTCTTTCATATCGCTACACCAAGTAAGCGTTTTTATGATTTATCCGCTTTAATAATTGAATTATTTTGTGTATAATAGTGTCGTATAACAATAGGCGAATTTAAATTAAATAAAAAGGAGTGAAATTTATGCCATATATTACAAATGTCTACGCACGCGAAGTTTTAGACTCACGTGGTAACCCAACAGTTGAAGTTGAAGTTGTTACAGAATCTGGCGCTTTCGGCCGTGCATTAGTACCATCAGGAGCTTCAACAGGTGAGCATGAGGCAGTTGAACTTAGAGACGGTGATAAAAAACGTTATTTAGGTAAAGGTGTTTTAAAAGCTGTTGAAAATGTAAACGAAATTATTGCAGAAGCAGTTTTAGGATTTGATGTTACAGACCAACTAGGTATCGATAAAACATTAATCGAATTAGATGGAACTAAAAATAAATCTAAATTAGGTGCTAACGCAATTTTAGGTGTTTCAATTGCAGTTGCAAGAGCAGCAGCAGATTTCTTAGGTGTTGAATTATATCAATATCTTGGAGGATTTAACGCTAAACAATTACCAGTACCAATGATGAACATTGTTAACGGTGGTGCACATTCAGATGCTCCAATTGATTTCCAAGAATTCATGATTTACCCAGTTGGTGCATCTTCATTCAAAGAAGCAATTCGTTGGGGTGCAGAAGTATTCCACAACTTAAAATCAATTCTTAAAAAACAAGGTTTATCTACAGCAGTAGGTGATGAAGGTGGTTTCGCACCAAACTTACCATCAAACGAAGGTACAGTAGAAGCAATCATCGAAGCTATTAAAAATGCTGGTTACGTTCCAGGTAAAGATATTTACATTGGATTTGACGTAGCAGCTTCAGAATTCTACAATGCTGAAAAAGGTAAATATGTATTCAAAAAATCAACAAAACAAGAATTCACAGCTGCTGAATTAGTTGAATACTATGCATCATTAGTTGACAAATACCCAATCATCTCAATCGAAGATGGTATGGATGAAAATGACTGGGATGGCTGGAAATTATTAACAGATAGACTAGGTAAAAAAGTTCAATTAGTTGGCGATGACTTATTTGTTACAAACACTGAATACTTAAAACGCGGTATTGAAACAGGTACAGCGAACTCAATCTTAATTAAAGTTAACCAAATTGGTACATTAACTGAAACATTTGACGCAATCGAAATGGCAAAACGTGCTGGATACACTGCAGTTGTATCACACAGAAGTGGTGAAACAGAAGATACTACAATTGCTGACATCGCTGTAGCTACTAATGCAGGTCAAATTAAAACAGGTAGTGCATCAAGAACTGACCGTGTTGCTAAATACAACCAATTATTAAGAATTGAAGATCAACTAGGCGATAGTGCTAAATACTTAGGCTTAGATTCATTCTACAACTTAAAAAAATAAGTTAAATACAATAAAAAAGCACTCAAGTTACTCATAACTTTAAGTGCTTTTTTTATGCGTTTTTTCAACATGAATAATTGTTCATAAAACACTTTACTTTTGTATATAAAACATGTAAACTAATACATGGAATTAAAGAATAGAAAGGGAAGATTACATGACAAAAAAACTAAATCCAGCACCGCTTGGCTTATTAGGATTCGGCCTAACAACGATTTTATTAAACATTCATAATGCTGGTATCATTTCATTAAACATTACAATTATCGCAATGGGCATTGCATTAGGTGGTTTGGCACAAATCATCGCAGGTATTTTAGAATTTAAATTAAACAACAACTTTGGTGGTACAGCGTTTACAGCTTACGGACTATTTTGGATTTCACTTGTCTTAATTTGGACAAATGAATATGAAATGGTTGCTGCAGACAAAACGAGCATGGGCTTTTACTTACTCTTATGGGGGATATTTACAGCATTTATGTTTATTGGTACATTAAAACACAACACCAATTCAAAAATTACTTTTGGAACATTAATGGTTTTATTTTTCTTACTTGCAATTGGCGATTTTGCAAATAGTGCAGTCGTTACACAAATTGCAGGATATGTTGGCATCTTTGGTGGCGCTTCGGCTTTATATGGTGCAGTTGCTCAAATTTTAAATGAAGAATACGGTAAAGTTGTTTTACCATTATAGTTTAATATATCGATCAAATGATGAAAGCACGATAAGGTGCTTTTTTGTTTGGATAATTTCGTTAATAAACTTGTCTTATTAGGTGAAAGAAACATAAGTACAAAAACAACTTATAAATACTGACATTTCATGGTATACTATGAGCAAAATAGGCGATGAAATTTTATAGACAAGGAGATTGAGAAGATGCATTTGATTGAATTAAAAAATGTCTCAAAATATTATAAATCCGAGGATAACGTATCCGTTGGTATGAAAAATATATCTGTTGGGTTTGACTACAATGAGTTTGTAGCTATTACAGGCTCTTCAGGTAGTGGTAAAACAACGATGCTAAACGTTATTAGTGGTTTAGATGGCTATGAAGATGGTGAAGTTTTACTCAATGGTGAGGAAACTTCACACTATACAATTGCAGATTGGGAAAAATATAGAGCAGCATATGTTGGTTTTGTCTTTCAAAACTATAACATCATTGATTCTTATACTGTATTAGAAAACGTGATGCTTGCTTTAGATATTCAAAATTATCCAAGAAAGCTTAGAAAAAAACGCGCACTTGAATTAATTGAAAAAGTCGGATTACTCAGTCACAAAAATCATAAAGCATCTAAACTTTCTGGTGGACAAAAACAACGCACAGTTATTGCTCGTGCGTTAGCGAAAGACTGTCCAATTATTGTAGCCGATGAACCTACAGGAAACTTAGATAGTGAATCAGGCAACCAAATTATGTCTTTACTTCATGAAATTAGTAAGGACAAATTGGTAATCGTCGTTACGCATAACTACACACAAGTAGAGCCTTATGCAACGCGAAGAATTAAAATGCATGATGGCGTTATTGTTGAAGACAAAGTAATTAAAAAGACGCACGATTCAAATACTATCCACGAAGCCAAACAAAGTAAAATGGGTTTTTTATCGATACTTAATTTTGCAGTAAAAAACTTATTTGCACAACCAAAACGATTCATATTTATTTTATTACTACAATTTATTGTGGTAGCTGCATTGACGTTTGTATATACCTCACAAATTCAGCGAATTAGAGAAGCAGGACTTGCTAATTCATCATTATTTCAGATGGTTCCAGATAATCGTTTAATTGTTATTAGACGCGATGGCTTAGAGATGAGTGAGTCTGACATTGAATATTTAGAAAAACTGCCGGATGTAAAAAAAGTTTACAAGCATGGTGAAAACTTTAAATCGTTCCAAAATCAATATATTCGTCGCGATTTAAATTGGACAACACGCATACAATATATTGATGCAGCAAAAACTGTTAGTAAACGTCATATTGAGGGGCGAATGCCTGTTGCAGAAAACGAGGTTTTAGTTTCACGAGGTCTAGGTGGCTACATTGGTGAAACAATTTATATTACAGGATATCCTGCATATTATATGTCTAATAAAGAATCAGTTCATATTTTTGAAGATGAGCAATTTTATGTAACAGGAATTGTTGATACCGTCGATAGTGTCTTATATTTATCGGATGAATATTTAGCGAATCCAAACAAAAATAAAACATATCTTGATGCAGAACTTTACGCATCAATGTATGATCAAATTACGTACGGTGATGAAAAGGAAGCACATATTGGCGATAATCGTTTTGATATTTTAGATTACGATTTTAACGATGAAATGATTATTGATGAAATTTATGGAAATGATGATATCTACGGCGGTGTAATACAAAATCATCATGAAGATGCTGTAGAAGTAGACATTGAATGGACATTTGATTATTATGATTACAAGGCTTATCCAATCGCACGTCAAGACTTTAAGATTACGACAACAGAAAAAATTATCATCAATCCTAATTTAAATGAAGAAAGGTTATTTAAAGCAATCATTATAAGTGCAAAACGCTTTGAAGACATAAAAACTGAAGTACTTGATCAAGTTTATGAATATGCAAAACGCGAGTCACCAAAAACGACTGCTTTAATTGTTGGTGGCAGAGCAAGTGGCAATCGTCTACTAAAAAATATTGATACGGATACATACCGAATCTTTTATCCAGCAAATGTCAAAGATCCGTTAAGACCCGTTTATGTATTCTTATTTACGCTTCTGGCAATTGTTACGATTGGATTGGTTGGAAGTTTCTTATACACAATCTTGCATGCAGTAACGAAAAACGTTATGGCGGCACGTCAAAAAGACTTTGCGATATATCGTTCGATTGGTGCAAACAAAAAAGACTTAGGACGACTTGTTATTATCGAGCAAGTAATCTTATCGATTTTTGCACTCATACTTGTAATAATCGCATTTAACATCTTGTCATACTATGTGCTTTCAATTGCTCGGATTGTTGATTATCTCATTTGGTCAGACTACATTGCTCTATTTATTATCTTTGCAATATTTGGTGCACTATTAGGCATGCGATTTAATCGTAAAGTATTTAATCAAACGGTTGTTGAAACATTATCGCTTGCTAAGGAGGATATCCTATGATTGAACTTAGAAGTTTAAATAAATTTTTTAATAAGGGTAAGAAAAATGAAATTCATGTTTTAAATGATGTTTCGTTATCTCTTCCTGAAAAAGGTTTAGTTGTCATCCTGGGTAGCAGCGGTTCAGGTAAAACGACATTACTTAACGTAATAGGTGGACTCGATAAAGTAGGTAGTGGTTCAATTACTTATAAAAATCAAGAAATTAGCCGCTTTAATGTAACAAAATGGGATGAACTTAGAAATGAGACCATCGGCTATATTTTCCAAAATTATTACTTACAACCACAATTATCGGTCTATGATAATATCGCTTTTGTCTTAAAAATGATTGGAATTAAAGACGATGAAGAAATTGATAAGCGCGTTACATACGTACTTAAAGCGCTTGGTATGTATGAATACAGAAAGAAAAAAGCACTACAACTTTCTGGCGGTCAACAACAACGCGTTGCCATTGCACGTGCACTTGTAAAAAATCCAGATATCATTATTGCTGATGAACCCACTGGAAACTTAGATAGTAAAAATACAACCGAGATAATGAATATTATTCAAAAAATATCTAAAGAAAAATTGGTTGTCCTTGTTACACATGAAAAAGAACTTGCTGATTTCTATGCAAATAGAATCATTCAAATCGTTGATGGGAAAATTGTTAACGACTATGAAAATATTCAATCTGAACATCATGGCTTACAAGACGATCAAATCATTTACTTAAAGGACTTAGAAAACAATACAAGCGTCTCTAGTGAACATCTTGAAACGAATCTCTATAGTGATCAGCCAATTAAAGATAAAATTAAAGTTGATTTAGTATATAAAAATAATACATTATACTTAAAAGTTGATAGTTCTATCAAAAACATTAAATTAACAAATGAAAACGAAAGTATTAAACTTGTTAAAGAACACTATGTTAAAAAAACAAGAGAAGAATTATCAAAAACAAGTTATGATGTAAATATTCTTGACCATAGTCACTTACCAAAGGAAAATAAAATTAAAATTTCTGCAAAACGAAACATAAAACTTGCTTTATCACGAGTCTTAAGTTTCGGTAGAAAAGGAAAACTTATGCTGGCAAGTTTTATCTTAGCCGGAAGTGTAATAGCCTTTTCATTAGCGATATTATTTTCCGGATTAATTATTAATCCAGCGACAAGCTATCCAAAAGACACAATAGAAGTTTATGTTGAAGATAGTTATTTGATACAACATTCACTGGATACATATTACACATATGGTCAATTTATGGAACGTATTGATAGTAATCGATTCCTTATAAAACAAGGCAAAAACGGTACATTCCATTTGGCTACAGTAAGTTTTATTATTCCAGGTTTTGAAAGTACTAAAAGTGTGGCTCCTGAAGGAAATATTATGTTTAAAGAAAACTTTAATGATAAAGATTTAAAGCATGGTACGATGACACAGAGTAAAGACGAAGTTATTATTTCGCTTACAATTGCTCAGCAATTACTTAATATCGAATCGGGCTTTTTTGGACAAATTAATTATAGTGGTAATGACTTAGGTGTTTGGACAATTAATGATTTATTCAAGGAAAAATTCACATTAGATATAAATGGTAAATCGGTTGAAGTAAAAGTATCAGGTGTTTCTAAAGAAGAAACAATGGCGATTTACATCAATGAAGAACTTTACAATGATGTTTTAAAACTTCATGGATTAAATAGTAGAGAACAAGCGTATACTGGTGCGCACTCTATTATAGTTTTTGCAAACAACGGACAAACACTTATTGATCGTTTTAATGACAATGTTAAAATTAAAGACATTTACCAAGATGCCTATGATTCAGCTAAACGAAATAATGAAATGATGTTACCGACAATACTTCCAATTGTCATTATTTTCTTAAGTTTTACATTCTTAGGATTCTATTTTGTTATTCGTTCATCGATGATTTCACGTATCCAAGAAATTGGTATATATCGTGCGCTTGGCGTAAAACGATTAGAAATTATATCAATGTTTTTCTTTGAAATTATTGTTTTAACAACGGTTTCAACATTAATTGGATACTTATTAGGTTTCCGTCTTGTAAAACTCCTATCTAGTGGTATACTAGGGTTGCTCAATGTGTTTGGTATAAATGCGTTTAGTTTCATGTTAGGTTTAATCGCAGTCTATGCCTTTAATTTATTTGCAGGATTATTACCAGTATTTGGATTGCTTAGAAAAACACCAGCTCAAATATTAACTCAATATGATATTTAGGAGTAGAATATGTTTAAAAAACTAATAAATAAAATAACAAGTTTATCAAATACAAAAAAGGTTTTGTTACTAACGATTCTAATCATCATTGTTCAAATTCTTTTCTTAAATGTTCAAAGTGCATTTAAACCGCTCGATATATTTCTTATCTTAATTAAAGCAGCACTACTTGTTTTAATTTTTAGAATTTGGATTAAGGTTTCAAAAGAAAAAGGTAATGAAAAGTTTTTGTATAGCAATATATTTATATCAGTAGTTATTATGTTTACAAGTTTATTCTTTATTGTATATCACGTACAAAATGACTTCTTATTTCACCCAGGCAATAGTCGCGTAAATGAACAAAATCATGAGAATCTAGATGCTAGCGTCTATGAAGTTATTCAATTTAATGATTATACGGGATACTATAAAAAAGGTGTAGAAGGTAGCAACCACTTAATTTTATATTTTGGTGGTAACTCTGAATATGGTGCAACAACCATTCGCAAATTTGGTGACTTAGAAGATTTGACAATAACGGAAGATGATATGCTAAATAATTATAACGTCCTCATGTTTGATTATCCGGGTTATGGTAAATCTAAAGGACAGCCAAAGGAACAAACAATTTTTAAAATGGCACTTGACGTTTACGATTTCGTAATTTCAGATGCAAGATTTAAAGATTTTGAGTTAACAGTCGTAGGATTTAGTATTGGGACAGGACCTGCAAGTTATCTTGCAAAAGAGCGCGACGTTAAAAAGTTGATTTTAGTTGCGCCATATACTAATGGTTATGATTTGTTTAATCAGTTTGTGCCAATATTTTATGGTCCAACAACATGGATTCTAACGAATCAATTACGTAACGATCAACATTTAAAAGACTATAAAGGTAAGTTGTTAATACTTGCGACAACAGACGACGAACTTGTAAAATATGAATTAACTAAAAAGTTGGTATTAAATTTAGATAATGTTGATTTAACGTTTAAGACAAGAGAAGGGTTTACACACAATTATTTCTTTGTTGATCAAGCATCTGTGCAGATTATGTCAGATTTTATCGAAAGTTAGTTATTTCTATGTTTTAGGAGAAAACTTCGGTTTTCTCCTTTTATTTTAGGGACGAAATCAAAGTAGTTATGCTGTTTTTATGATAAAATAAATTAAGTGAGGAATAACATGGAAAATATCTATTTAAAATTTTATGAAGAGGATAAGGATCTCATCCATAAAGATGAGTTTGGTGAAATTGATTTAGCCCAATACCCGTTTTTAACATTTGAAGATCCTTTTTATAAGTTAAGAAAAAACATTTATATAGGCAAACTTGACCGAAAGAGTACGTTCGGTTTTTTACGCCAAAAAGAAAGTGACATTTATATTGATGGTCCTGAGTTAATGGACGCTATGGATAATGACATTGTCTTAGTTGAAGTCCCTAATTTTGAAGCGCGCATTGTGGCGATATTAAAACGAGCGTTAGAGCATATTGTCGTAACGGTTAAAACGACGAAGAAAGGCAAGCTTCGATTATATACAGATGTTGATTTGGGCAGAAGAATTGAAGTTGAGCATTTAGAACATGTGGTTAGTGGACATGTACTTTTATTAAACGTTGAGCATATTTCAAAAAATACGATTTTCTGTTCACTAAATAAAATCATTGGTCATGTTAACGATCCAGACATTGAAACACTTAAAATAGTTAGTAATTTTATGTGGCCAAGCGTCTTTAGTGACGAATTAATCGATAGTATTTCTACTATCAAGATTGACATGGACTTCGAAAAGAAAACACGTGAAACTGTTGATGAACTTATTGTTACAATCGATGGTAAAGATGCCAAGGACTTGGATGATGCTATTAGTTTAAAAATGGTTGATGGTAACTATCATTTAGGTGTTCATATAGCAGATGTAAGTTATTATGTAGAAGAAGATACATTATTAGACAAAGAAGCGTATAAACGTGCAACAAGTGCATACTTGGCTGATCGAGTTATTCCGATGCTTCCACATAAATTATCAAACGATTGGTGTTCATTAAATCCAAATGAACTAAAACTTACACTTTCATGTTTCATGGTATTAAATAGTGAAGCTAAAGTTATTGACTATGAAATTAAAAAAACGATTATTAAATCAAACATGCGTTTAACGTATGATGCAGTAAACCAATTGTTTAAACAAAATGAAACGATTGGTGATAAACAAATCGATGATATGTTGTTTCGTATGTTAGAACTTTCACAAAAGCTAGCTAAATTACGTCGTCAACGTGGGGAAATTGAGTTTAAATCGAGTGAACTTGGATTTAAGGTTAATGAACAGGGTAAAGTTTTAGATGTCTATGAACGTAAGACGGATCAAGCGGAAGCGTTGATTGAATCGCTCATGCTTATCGCAAATGAGACAGTAGCAAGCCACATGTATCACGCAAGCATACCTTCAATTTATCGTACACATGCCAAACCTGATGCAGACAAATTAAGAAAAGCGGTAGATTTAATTAGTTTATTAGGTGTAACAAAAGATGTGAAGCATGTTGATAACCCTAAAGTTTTACAAAAAATTGTTGATAAAACTATAGGCTCACCATATGAATATATCGTTCATATGACGTTGCTTCGTGCTATGCAGAAAGCAAAATACAACCATCATCAAGATATCCATTATGGCTTAGGTGCACAGTTTTATGCACACTTCACTTCGCCTATTCGTAGATATCCAGATTTAATACTACATCGTTTAATTCATAAATTCGTTTTAAATGAAACAAACGATTTCAAAAAAGACTACGAATATTATGAATCAAACATGCATGAAATTGCTGAACACACATCGCTTCAAGAACGAACAGCTGTACAAATGGAACGCGAAGTAGCGAAACTTAAGAGTTGTGAGTATATGCAAGACAAGCTCTTTATGAAATTCAAAGGTACCATTACACAATTGATGAAATCCGGTATGTTTGTTAAACTTGATAATGGAATTGAAGGTTTTTTAGCTCTTAGAAGTTTAAGAGATTATTACAGTTTTGACGAGTCACAAATGCTTTACGTAACTGCCTATGGTAAGAAATTACGCTTAGGTGATCGTATTGATGTTGTTGTAACGGATGTTAACATTGTTGAAAGACATATCGATTTTGGTTTATATGAGGAAAATAAGAAATGGAAAAAACGAAGTTAATTGCACAAAATAAAAAAGCCCGCCATGATTATTTTATTGAAGATACATTTGAAGCGGGAATCCAACTTGTTGGAAGCGAAATAAAATCAATACGCTTAGGAAAAGTCAATTTAAATGACGCTTTTGTTGTTATTCGCGGCAATCAAGCGTATTTATCAAACATGCATATTTCTAAATATGATTTTTCAAATCGCTTTAATCATGAGGAAACACGTACAAGAAAGTTATTACTTCATAAACGTGAAATTTTAAAATTAGATGCGAAAACTAGAGAGCAAGGTTATACAATTATTCCGTTGAAAATTTACTTTAAAGAAGCTTTAGTTAAAGTAGAAATTGGGGTAGCGAAAGGAAAGAAACTTCATGACAAACGAGAAAGCATGAAAGAAGCAGATGCTAAGATGCGCATGAAGAAAATTTTAAAGAAATATTAATAACCAGATAAGGAGTTTTACATGAAGAAGATTTTACAACTTTTAAAACCTTATTGGAAAAAGTTATCCGTGTCCCTATTTTTAAAAGTTGTGGGCACGATATGTGATTTACTATTACCATGGTTAATTGCATATATGATTGATGAGGAAATACCAAGGTTACAATTACAAAGTAATCAATCGTTAAACACCCTATATGGCTTAGGGTTTTTAATGGTGTTAATTGCATTATTAGGCTTTAGATTAAATGTATTTGCTAATCGACAGGCTGAATACATTGCAGCATATGCAACAGAGACGTTAAGAAACGAAGTGTTTGAAAAAATACAAACACTGTCATCAAAACAAGTAGATGGCCTAACAAGACCATCTTTAATTTCTAGAATGACAACAGATACGTATAACTTATACAGTGCAATGGCTAGTATTCAACGTATTGGTATACGTGCACCAGTTTTATTATTTGGTGGAATTATCGTTTCCTTTTCACTAGATCCAATTTTAACACTCGTTATGCTTGCAACACTTCCTTTTGTTGTATTAGTTACAACGTATTCAACCAAACGAAGTTTACCACTTTATAAAAACACACAAAAGTATACGGATTATTTAATATTAAAAATCCGTTCGTTCATTCAAGGTGTACGCGTTATACGTGCACTTTCAATGAAAGAATATGAAAAAGACTCGTTTAAGAAAGTAAATGAGCGCGTTATAGAAGCAGAATTAGAAGCACATCGTGTTGTTTCTAAGGTTGGACCATTGATGTCTATAATTATGAATTTAGGTTTAGTTATCGTATTAGTTATAGGTGCTTATAGAATCTTTGGCGGGACAACAAACAAAGGTCAAATTATGGCGCTTGTAACATACTTTACGATTATCTTAAACGCTATGATGTCTATTACACGTGTCTTTATTTTACTATCTCGTGCAAACGCATCTGCTCAAAGAATTGATGAAATTATGGAATTAGAAGAGGATATCGTAAGTGGTGAACTAAAAGAAATTGAAAAGGTTGAACCACTCTTAGAGTTTCATCATGTTAATTTTTCATATAATGGTAAAGTTAACAATATCAGTGATGCCACTTTCTCAATAAAAACTGGGGAAACATTAGGTATTATTGGTGGTACTGGTAGTGGTAAGACCACACTAATTCAACTTATAATGCGTTTTTACGATGCCCAAAGTGGTAAAATTATTTATCGAGGAAAACATATTGAATCTTACGATTTGAAAACACTTAGAAATGATATGGCTGCAGTACTTCAACAAGATTTAATCTTTAGTGGTACGATTCTTGATAACTTAACACTTGGAAAAAACTACGATATGAAAGATATTGAAGAGGCAATTCGAATTGCTTCTGCTGATTTCATCTATGAAAAACCGGAAGGGCTCGATTACAAAGTTCACGCTAAAGGAACAAACTTAAGCGGTGGACAAAAACAACGTATTTTAATCGCAAGAGCCTTACTTAAAAATCCAAGCGTCTTAATATTGGATGATGCATCATCAGCACTTGACTATGAGACAGATATGAAAATACGTCAAGCGCTAAGAAGTTATAACAATATGACAAAAATTATTGTTGCACAACGTATATCAAGTATTAAAGATGCGGATTTAATTTTACTTATAGATGAAGGTAAAATTATTGCCAAAGGTACACATGAACACTTAATAGAAACAAATGAACAATATCGAACCATTTATGAACATCAGCTAGGGGGTGAAGTGTTATGATGCGCCCACAACGACCTCAAGGCAGAGGTAGAGGTCAAGCTGTTGAAAAACCTCAAAATGCTCGTACAGTTTTACAAAGATTATGGAAATACTTATATTTCTATAAGAAAAGATTTTTCGTTGCTGTATTTTTAACAATTGTTGCAAACGTCTTTTCATTAATTGGACCATTTTTAACTGGTAAAGCGATCGCTGCTATGGAAGGTACAGTTGACTTTGAAAAAGTCTTTCTATTTACAGGTTTAATGGTTGTGTTCTATATTTTAAGTTCCGTCTTAAACTATATTTTGTCGCGATCAATGATTCGAATCGCTCAAAGTGTTGTCTTCAAATTAAGACAAGATGTGTTTAATAAGTTAAATAACATTGATATTTCATATTTTGATCGAACGCAAACGGGTGATATATTAAGCCGTATGACTTACGATATTGATACACTAGGTACATCGTTAGCAAGCGATGTTATCGGTATTTTCACAAGCGTTATTACAGTTGCAATATCACTTGTCATGATGATTATTATGTCACCGATTTTGGTTGCAATTTTCTTAGTGACACTTCCAATATCCGTCATTCTTACAAGAAAATTATCAAGAAAAGTTAAAGAAAAATATCGTATTCGTAACGCAGATCTTGGAAATATGAATGGCTATGTCGAAGAAATGATTACAGGTCAAAAAACAATTCAAGCATATACGCAAGAACAATACGTTTATGAACAATTTAAAAAGCACAACAAAACAGCTGCAGATTCTACGTATAATGCAGGATATGTCGGTTCAACTGTTGGACCAACTGTAAACTTTATGAGCAACTTATCCGTAGCACTTGTTGGTGTCTTTGGCGCAATCCTTTACTTCTTAGGCAGTATTCCATTTTCAACATACACAAGTTTTACGTTGTACTCAAGAAGATTTTCTGGTCCAATCAACCAAATTTCAAACATTATCGCTGATATTCAAAGCGCTTTAGCAGCAAGCGAACGTATTTTTAGACTTATTGATTATCCTAATGAAAAAGAAGACGCTGCTGATGCGAAAGCACTTGATGAAGTTTCTGGAAATATTACATTAAATGATGTAACCTTTGGTTATGTCAAAGACCAAATGGTTTTAAAAAATGTCTCATTAAATGTAAAACAAGGAGATGTCGTTGCGATTGTTGGCCCTACAGGTAGCGGAAAGACAACGCTAGTAAACTTGCTCATGAGATTTTATGATATAAATACAGGAACGTTGTCACTCGATAATGATAGCGTAACAAACATTAGACGTGATGACTTACGCCGTGCATTTACAATGGTACTACAAGATACATGGATATTTTATGGCACTATTTATGAAAATATTACTTATGGACATGAAAATGTTTCGATGGAAAAAGTCATAGAAGCTGCTAAAAAAGCACATATCCATCAGTTTATTGAAAGTCTTCCAGACGGTTATAATACTAAGATGACTGATGATGGACTCAATATTTCAAAAGGACAAAGACAATTGCTTGTTATTGCGCGTGCCATGTTATCGGATGCGAAAATATTAATTTTAGATGAGGCAACGTCAAATGTTGATACTTATACAGAAATTAAGATCCAAGAAGCGATGAAACAATTGATGAAGGGTAAGACAACATTTGTTATTGCTCATAGACTTTCGACAATTAAAGAAGCTGATCAAATCATCGTCTTAAAAGAAGGTCAAATTATTGAAATTGGAACGCACGAAAGCTTATTAAGCCAAGATACATTTTATGCAAAACTATTTAATAGTCAGTTTAATTAATAACATAAAACCTCAGATTTTTTCTGAGGTTTTCTTTATATCTTTTTTAAGTATCCATCATACGAATTGTATCTATATATGGTAAAATATATAAAAAAGAGGTGGGTTTATGAATAAGAATAAAATTGGCTTAGCTCTTGGCGGTGGTGGCGCTAAAGGTGCTTACCAAATTGGTGTCATAAGAGCATTAGAAGAAGAAAATTTAATGGATATATTTAAATATGTATCTGGTACATCCATAGGCTCAATTAATACATTATTATTAATGACTGGAAAAGATCACTTACAAATGCTTGATATGTGGAAGTATATCCAAAATGAAAACATCTATGGACCTGGTATGCAACGACCAAGTGAAGACAAACCAGGGTTATACGATTTAAAACCTCTTTTTGAAACATTGATTAAAAAAATCGATATTGATTCGATTAGAAATTCGAAATATCAAGGCTATGCAACAGCAGCCAAAGTAAAGAAAAATAGCTTAATTCACCAGCTTTATACAAAAGAAATGACACGATATGTCTTTCATTTAAATACATTTAATAAACCATTCCATGCTGTACTAGCAAGTTCGTCAATTCCTTTGTTGTTTGGAACGACAACCATCGATGATAATGTTTATGTCGATGGTGGATTGCTTGACAATCACGCAATTGAGCCACTTATTGAAAATGGTTGTGAAGTTGTATTTTCTGTACCAATAGATCGCTTTTTAAAAGTAGATAAATATAAGGATCGAATTAAACTACTTATTGATTTCACATCAAAGACAGCGTTTCATAGAACGATGCCACTTGATTTAATTGACGCTATGCGCTTTGAAAGAGACCGAATAAGTGAACGATTCTTCTATGGTTATCATGTAGCGAAACGTGTCATTCAAAAATTAAAGGATATGCATATTTTAGGAAATAACAATATATTAACAGTTCCCCTTGGATTCACACATGTAACACTGACTAAAGAAGAAGACAAGGAAATTGAATTATACATTAAGGAGATTATGAATTATGAATCTTGATTTAAAAATTGTTGAGTTTTTACAAAGTTTAAGTAATTCAGTCTTTGACTTTTTCTTTAAGATGGTGACACACTTAGGTGATGAAATTGTCTTTATCGTTGTTGCAGCAATTATTTACTGGACGATTGATAAACGATTCGCATTTAAATTTGCGATGACGTATATGTTTAGTGCATTAGTAAATACATTATTCAAAAGTGTTGTGCAAAGACCAAGACCTTATACATATCCAACTGTTGATAGTATCGGTGTAGAAACATCGGGGACAAGTTTTCCATCAGGACATGCTCAAGCAAGTGGCGTCTTATCTTTTTCACTTTACAAACTAAATGAAAAAAAATACAAGTGGCTAAACGCACTTGCATTATTTATCTTAATTATTGTACCTATTTCTAGAATATATTTAGGACAACATTTTTTAACAGATGTAATTGTAGGTACAGTTATTGGTATAGGTATAGCAATTGGTGTATTTAAGTTATTTGATGTCATTGGTGATAAAGAACATATTTATGCACTATATTTAATACCTTTATTTTTGGTAGCACTATTTGTTAAAAACGAGTATGTTTATATTGCAAGCGGCGGATTTATCGCATTTACACTTGGTTACTATGTAGAAAAACTTTATGTAAAACATGATGTCAATACGACATTACATAATAAAATTTTTAAAATAGTATTAGGTTTAGTTATCGCCTTTGGTATAAAGGAAGGCTTTAAAGTCTTTATTCCTGAAACTCTTTGGGGAGATTTTATTCGCTATTTTAGTATAGGATTGTGGGCAGCTCTTGGTGCGCCATGGGTGTTTAAACATGTCTTTAAAAATCGTAAGTAAAAAATTTCATGATTTATCTTTAATGGAGTTGTATCAAATTATGAAGATTCGAAGTGAAGTCTTCTTAATTGAACAAAACATTAAAGAGACCGATTTTGATGATACAGATTTTAGAGCAATTCATCATTATATTGAAGTTAATGGATCTATTATCGCATATGCTAGAAGTTATATGGAAAAGGAATATGGCAAAATGGGCAGATTGCTTGTTGTAGCATCCATGCGACATAAGGGCTATGCAAGTAAAATCATTTCACATATTATGGACTATTTTGAAATTCTAGGTGTTTCAAAAATTGTTATTTCGGCACAATATCAAGTAAGAGCGTTATATCAAATTCTAGGCTTTAAAGAAATAGGTGAAACCTATATGGAAGCTGATATTTTACATATTAAGATGATTTATGAAAAATAAAAGCACTAGGCAGTGCTTTTATTTTTTCGTATGATAATATTTTTCGCGTTCTTTATTCCAGTAGATGGTATCTTCTTCAGTAATTTTTCGATAAACTTTACATGGATTACCATAGGCAATTACATTAGATGGTATATCCTTAGTTACAACGCTTCCTGATCCAATGACGACATTATCACCAATTGTTACGCCAGGGTTAATAACGACATTGCCGCCAATCCACACATCATTACCTATACGCACCGCTTTTCCAAATTCTAATTGTTCGTTACGAACATCCTTATCAATTGGATGCCCTGCGGTATAGATGCATACTCTAGGGGCAAACATAACATTGTTACCGATAATTACTTTGTTTACATCTAAAATAATACAGTCAAAGTTTGCGTAGAAGTTATCACCAACTTCAATATGCGCGCCATAGTCACAATAAAAAGGCTTATTGACGTGAGCGTTATTACCAACTTTGCCAAAGAGTTCGCAAAGTATTTCTTGTCGCTTTTCAAAGTCTGCAAAACTGGTGGTATTAAATGCATCGAGTAACGCTCTTGAGCGTGTACTCATTTTTCGTAATTCGTTATCAGCAGCAACATATAAATTACCACTTAACATACGTTCTTTTTCCGTCATTATATTCGCTCCTTTATTACTCTTATTGTAGCATAAGAAGTAAAATGATTTAAGAACTTATGGTAAATTATATGTTGTATACAACATTTGTTTACAATTAAATTGAACTATGATAAAATGAGTTTGCTATGAACAAAGGAGTAGTATAAAGACCTTTATAGAGACCTTGTGGTTGGTGGAAACAAGGACGGTGGTTATATGAACGCTATTGGGAGCATATACATATCGAGTGCTAGGGTAACCTAGAACTAAGGTGGTACCACGGAGAAATTCGTCCTTAGACATTTAGTCTAGGGATTTTTTATTGATTATGGAGGGCTAGAATATGAGATTTATGACAGCAAAAGAAATACGTGAAACTTGGTTAAGATTTTTTAATGAAAGAGGACACACAATCGAACAGTCTGCTTCATTAATTCCTCAAAATGATCCTACATTATTATGGATCAATGCGGGTGTTGCACCACTTAAAAAATATTTCGATGGTTCAGAAACACCAAAATCACCAAGAATTACAAACGTTCAAAAATGTATTCGTACAAATGATATCGACAATGTCGGAAGAACTGCAAGACACCACACATTCTTTGAAATGATGGGTAATTTTTCAATTGGCAATTACTTTAAAGTTGAAGCGATTGAATTTGGCTTTGAATTGCTAACAGGAAAAGATTATTTTGATATTCCTCTTGATAAATTATATATGACATATTATCCAGACGATTCATTAACTAAGGAAACTTGGTTACGTTTAGGTGTTAAAGAAAATCATTTAATTCCTAATGAAAATAACTTCTGGGAAATTGGGGATGGACCAAGTGGTCCAGATACTGAAATTTTCTTTGACCGAGGCGAGTCTTATGACAAGCGCGGTGTTGAACTTATTGAGCACGATATCGAGAATGAACGCTATATTGAAATATGGAACATCGTTTTTAGTCAATACAACGCTAAATCAGGTGTTGACCGTAAAGACTATCAAGAACTACCAAATAAAAATATAGATACAGGTGCTGGACTCGAACGATTTGCGTGTGTTTTACAAGGCACAAAAACAAATTTCGAAACAGATTTATTTTTACCAATTATTCAAAAAATTGAAAAAATGTCAGGCGTTAAATATGAAGGCCAAATGGCGTTCAAAGTTATCGCTGACCACATTCGTACACTCGTTATGACAATTAGCGACGGTGCATTATTATCAAATGAAGGCCGTGGTTATGTTTTACGTAGAATCTTAAGAAGAGCTGTTAAATATGGTTTAGTTCTTGGTTTTGAAAAACCGTTCTTATATCAACTAATTGATACAGTTATTGATATTATGAAACCTTTCTATAAACAAATTGAACAAACAAGAAACATCGTTGAAAAAGTTATTTACAAAGAAGAAGAAAAATTCTTTGAAACTATTCGTGAAGGTGAAAAACATCTTCTAAACTCGATTGTTGATCATCGTATTGATGGTGAAGTTGCATTTAAATTATACGATACATATGGATTTCCAATTGAATTGACATTAGAATATGCAGAAGAGCATAACGTAACGGTCGATGTTGATGGCTTTAACGAAGCGTTAAAGGAACAAAAAATGCGCTCTCGCTTGGCGCGTAAAGAAACAGCATCTATGAAAAGTCAAGAAGAAGCATTTTTAAACTTTATAGAAAAATCAGAGTTTATTGGTTATAACGAACTTACGAGTGAAAGTACAATTATCGCCGTATTTGATGATGCAATTGTTTTAGATAAAACACCATTTTATGCAACAAGTGGTGGTCAAGTGAAAGACCAAGGGACAATCGCTGGATATCAAGTCTTAGATGTGACGAAAATGCCACATGGTCAATTTTTACATAAACTAGAAAGCCATGACTTAAATGTTGGTGATGTTGTACTTGCGATTGTTGATGAAGATTCACGTGAAAAAACAATGATTAACCATAGCGCTACGCACTTATTACATCAAGCACTAAAAGATGTGCTAGGTAATCACTCTCATCAGCAAGGTTCTGAAGTATCCGCACATAATATGCGTTTTGACTTTAACCATTTTGATGCTATCACCGATAATGAATTATTAAGAATTGAAGGTATTGTTAACGAACATATTGAAAAAGCACACAACGTTGATATTACGTATATGCCAATTGATGAGGCTAAGAAATTAGGTGCACAAGCGCTGTTTGGTGAAAAATATGGCGATATTGTTCGTGTTGTTAATATGGGAAACTACTCCATTGAATTATGTGGTGGTACACACGTAAAAAACACTAAAGATATTAAAAAATATGCAATAACTTCTTTTGAGTCTATCGGTTCAGGTATATTTAGAATTGAAGGCGTAGGTGGCCAAAACATCGAAGAAGCAATGCGCGATTATATGAAAAACTTATACAACGATGTTGAAACGTTGATTGATAAAGTTAAACGTATAGAATCTAAAGATGTGCCATTTAACTTCATAGAAACACCAAGACTTATTGGAAGTTATCAAGATATCATCAATTTAAGAAATTACTTAGAAACACTTAAACAAAATGTTAAGGCTTATGAAAAAGATTTAAATGAACGATTAAGTCGCGATTTCTTAAAAAATATTGATACATATATTCCAAAAAATCCAAGTAAAAAAATAATCTTGGAATTACCTGATGTTGAACAAAACATTTTAAAACAAGCAATTGATGTTATCTATGATAAAATTAAAGCAGAAGTTGTTTTCATTATTAGTAAATCAACTGAAAAAGCAACTTATTTATGTAAAACAGATGGTAACACAAACGCAAGTGAACTTGTTAAACTACTCGCATCCAAAACAAAAGGATCTGGTGGTGGAAAACCAACACTTGCACAAGGTGGAACTAAAGAACTTGCTTTAATTAGCGAAGGCGTTAAAGCATTAAAAGAGGTATTATGATAAAATATATGGGGCTTGATTTAGGTAGTAAAACCCTAGGTCTATCAATAAGTGAATCAGGGATTATTGCCAACAATTTAACAACACTATACTTTAAAGAGCACGACTATGAAGAGGCTGTTAAAAAAATGGTTGAAGTTATAGACCAATATAAGATTACATGTTTAGTTATTGGTTATCCAAAACACATGAACAACGATGTTGGCATTCGAGCAAAAATAAGCGAAGACTTCAAAGAAAGTATATTGAAAGTACGCCCAATTGAAATTGTTCTATGGGACGAAAGACTTTCGACACGTAGCGCAATTACAGCGATGATTGGACAAAAACAATCACGATCAAAACAAAAACAAAAGAAAGATGAATTAGCTGCAACACTTATCTTGCAGAACTATTTAGATTATAAAAGAGGGTAAAATTATGGAAGAAAATCAAATCATTATTACAATGGAAGACGGTAGTGAAGAAGTTGCTGAAATCTTATTCACACACTACAGCGAAGAAACAAAGAAAAACTATGTTGTCTTTGAATTTTTAAATTCAGGTGAAATTAGTGCAGCAATCTATGAAGCTAGCAAAGATAATACCGAAGAAGGCGCGTTTTCAGATATTGAAACTGAAGCTGAATGGGATATGATGGATGAATTATTAGAAGCTTACTTCGACGAAATGGAAGACGCACCAGAAGAGGAAGAAAACTAATTTGGATTTATCCTTAGTTAAGAAGTACGCTAAAGAAAATAATGTACCCATCATATTAGATGAGGGCTTAGCTTTATTAAAAAAGACAATTGAAACCTATCACGTCAAAGATGCTTTAGAAATCGGTTCAGCCATAGGCTATAGTGCCCTTTCTATGGCTTCTTTTGGCGTATATGTCGATACGATTGAACGCGACCCTAGGATGTATAAAGTAGCGATGCAAAACATCGGAACTTACGATACGGAGAAAAGGGTTCGTTTAATTTTTGCCGATGCCATTTCTTATGATGGTATTGATAAAACATATGATTTGATCTTTATTGATGCTGCTAAAAGTAAATATCATGTATTTTTTGATAGATACAAGAAATATTTAAACAAGGGCGGTATTATTGTGTGTGACAACATGAATTTTCATAATTTAGATCGCTCAAAAGTAACTAGAAGAACAAGACAATTACTTGAAAAACTTGATACTTTTAAAGAAGAATTACAAAAAAACAAAGACTTTGAAACCATTTTTTATAACGATGGTGATGGAATGTCAGTAAGTAGGTTATTATGAAATTATTAGTTACAGTATTTGATTTAAATAATGTCGACCAACTTTTAGACTGTGCAGACGGCATAATTGTTGGTAATCATAAGTTTGGTACAAGACTCACAAACTCTTTTAGTGTAGATGAACTTATTTTCTGCATTGATAAAGCACGTGCTAAACAAAAAGAAATCTTTATTCAAGCTAACCAAATGTTTACAGATAAACATTTAGAATTGTTTAAAGCATTTTTACAAGAACTACCACTAGATAAACTAAACGGCGTTGTTGTGGCAGATATTGGTGGTGTTATGGTGTTAGAAGAATTAGGCTACAGTAAACTTGCCGTATATAACCCAGAAACATTACATACCAATTATTTTGATTTTAATTATTTATCAAGTGAATCGATAAAAGGTGCCTATGTTGCAAAAGAAATCACACTTGAAGATATTGAAATGATTGGTAAGAAAAAACAACACGATTTGTTCATGGTTGGTCATGGACATTTAAATATGTTTTACTCAAAACGAAATTTAATTCAAAACTATGCAGACTTTACACAAATTGAAAATGTGTTTGTTGAAAAACAAACATTAAGAATTAAAGAAAGAACACGTAAAGATCAAGTGTATCCGTTGTTTTCTGATTTAGCTGGTACACATGTGTTTAGAAGTAAAGTGTTTCAAACATTAAATGTATTAGATAAATTAGAAGAAATCGTCGATTACTTAGTTATTGATACAATTTTTAAAGACGATTCGTATGGTTTAAGCATTTTAGATATGTATCAACATAAAGTCTATAACTTAGAACGTGTACAACAAATTCAAGTAACCTATGAAGAACAATGGGATGATGGCTTCCTATACTTTAAAACATTTTATAAGAAAGGTGATATGTAATGGCTGAACTACTAGCCCCAGCTGGCGATTTAGAAAAACTAAAAACGGCACTTTTATATGGCGCTGACGCTGTATTTATTGGTGGGCAATCCTTTTCTTTAAGAGCTCGTGCATCAAACTTTAGTTTAGATGATATGAAAGAAGCAACAGCATTCGCTCACAAATTAGGAAAAAAAGTGTATGTAACAACAAACATCATTCCTCATCACGAAGATTTTGATGGCTTACTTGAATACTTAAAAGGATTAGAAAGTGCACATATCGACGCGATTATTACAGCATCACCATATATTGTAGATACGGCACTTAAACAAACAAGTTTAGAAGTTCACTTATCAACTCAACAGTCTGCTATTAATGCACGTACTGTTAATTTTTGGTACAAAAAAGGTGTTAAACGTATTGTGTTAGGTCGTGAACTCGATAAACATCAAATTAAAGAACTAAAAGAGCAAACTGAAGCGGATATTGAAGTTTTCATTCATGGTGGTATGTGCATGAGCTATAGTGGACGATGCAGTTTGAGTGATAATATGACCGGAAGAGACGCGAACCGTGGTGGTTGTGCGCATTCATGTCGTTGGCAATATGAAATTTTAGACGGAAAAGAAAAAATTAACGATACGTATTTTTCAATGTCTTCAAAAGATTTAGAAGCTATAGAACAAATACCGTTTTTAATTGATGCGAACATCGCATCGCTTAAAATTGAAGGACGCATGAAAAGTCTTCATTATATTGCAACGGTTGTATCAACTTACCGAAAACTTATTGATGAGTATCTAGCTACAAATCAAATTAAAGATTACGAACCTTACATCAAAGCGATGGAAAAAACCGAAAACCGACTTGCATCTCACGGGTACTTAGAAGGTATGCCAGGCGTTGAACAACAACTTTATAACATGCGTAGTGAAACACCAAACCAATTATTTATAGGTTTAGTAAAGTCATATGATAAAGAAAGTGGTTACGCAATGATCGAACAACGTAATTACTTTGAAAATGGCGAAAATGTTGAAGTTTTAATGCCTTCAGGAAAAGAAATTCAATTTAAAATTGAAGAAATATATGATGTTGATGGAAAAAAAATTGACATTTGTCGCCATCCAAAACAATTAATTAAAGTTAAAGTTCCTGAGGCAATTGAAGAACACGCCATGTTACGCCGTCTTTCATGAAAATTTATGAAAAAAATCAAAAATCACTACCCTATCAAGTGATTTTTAAAAAGAATAAAAACGCCTATTTTAGAGTAAAGCCTGATGGTCTTTATGTAACTGCACCAAAAAATTCTGCAGATGCGGTATTAAAGGTTATCGATGATCGCTTTGATGTCTTTTATGAAGCCTATAAAAGAACTTTAGAAAGATTGAAACCAAAAAATGAAATTTACTTAAGCGGTGTAAAATACGATATTGTATTCATTGTACATTCGACATTTCACTATGAAGTAAAAGATAATACAATCAATATTTACGGCAATCGCGATAAACTTAATTTATACATTAAAAAAATCTATTTAGACCATGTGACATCCATGACAGCATCTATTTTAGATGAAGTAAATGAAACTCTTAAAAAACATGGACTTAAACCAAGACCTATTAAGTTTAAGTATTTAAAATCGAAATTTGGTAGTTATCATCGGTTCAACGATGAAGTGACTTTAAACACATTTTTAGCAACTTTAGATAGCAACTATTTAAAGTATGTACTATATCATGAATATGCACATGTTGTGCATTTCAATCATTCAAAAGCTTTTTATGATTTTTTAGAAAAACTAATGCCTAATTACAAGGTCTATCATAAATCGCTTAAAAAAATAGCAATAATTTAAAAATTATTGTATAATAAACGATAGTTAGTAGGAGGATCTCATGGCTATTAAAAAAGGATATGAATTAACACAAGAAGGTGTTGAAAATTTAAAGAAAGAGTTACAATACTTAAAAGAAGTGCGTCGTGCAGAAATCGTTGAAGCTTTAAAAGAAGCTCGTGCACAAGGCGACTTATCTGAAAACGCGGATTATGATGCAGCAAGAAACGAACAAGCATTAATTGAAGAGCGTATTAAACAAATTGAAAACATTTTAAAAGATGTTCGTATCATTCGTTCAACAGCAGAAGACGTTGTTGGTATTGGTAAACGTGTCCGTTTTTTAATATTAGATTCAAAAGTTGAAAGAGAAATCTTATTGGTAGGTACAATCGAAGCTGATCCAAAAGTAAACAAAATTTCTATTGAATCTCCAGTAGGAAGAGCCTTAATGAATCAAAAGAAAAACGATATCGTTACTGTTCAAACAGATGCTGGAAAAGTATACGACATTCAAATTTTAGACTTTGAGTAATGCTTAAGAAGTTTATACCATTTGCATATGCAAAATCCATATTTGATGTAGACTATGAAAACTTAAGAAAACAAGGTGTGACAACCTTGTTTTTTGACTTAGATAATACCATAATTAGTTACGATGAACACATCATTGAAGGCGAAAGATTAAAACTATTAGAAGCGTTAAACCAAACATTTAAAGTATTAATTATTTCAAATTCAAAAATTAAACGCGTTTCAAATGCAGTAGAACATACCGGACTTCCGTATGTTCATTTCGCAACCAAGCCATTAAAAAGAGGGTTTAAAAAAGGTCTAAAAAAAGTTCAAAGTAAACGTAGTGAGGTTGCTGTAATTGGTGACCAACTTATGACGGATTGCTTTGGCGCGAACCGTATGAAGTTTAAAGCAATTCTTGTTTATCCGGTTGTAAAAAAATCAGACCACAAGTATACAAGATTTAATCGTAAACTCGAACGCTTCGTGATTAAGAAAATCATGAAGAAATATCCAAAACTTTATGAAGAAAGATTGAAAGCGTATGTTGAATCCTAAATGTCAAGGCTGTGGAGCTTTCCTTCAAACTGATGATTCTCAAAAACGCGGATATACGACAAATTTAGAGCATAAATATTGTCGTGATTGTTTTCAATTAAAACATTATGGTATTGTTCATAAACATTACGATGCGGATATTGAATTAAATATAAAAGAACATGCACTTATTTTAATGATTAGTAATGTGTTACATATGGACCGATTATTTACATTTCCGGTACATCGTATGTATGAACATGCTAAATTTGTCTACATTGTGAATCAAATTGATTTATTACCTAAGGATACAAATACGGAAACGCTTGTTGAAAATATTAAACAAAAAGCGGTCGATTTACACATACCATTTGAAGATATCATTTTAATGTCTTCAAAAAATAAATACGATTTAGAGCATTTAAAAACATATATCGAAAGTTACGAAGAAAAAGATGTCTATTTACTAGGTATTCAAAATAGTGGTAAAACAACGATCTTTAAATCATTAACGCATAACGATACTGCTTTAAACTTTAATAAAGCGGGTTTAACGCTTGATGTATTAAAAGGCACTTTCTCAAATAAAACGATTTATGATATGCCAGGACTTTTCCAAAGTGGCTATTTACATACATTCTTACCATACGAAGTTTATAATAGAATGATACCAAACAAAACCATTAGACCGAAAGTTTATCAAATGCGAGAAAAATCAAGTGTGCTTATCAACAATATTGTTGGTGTAAGCATATTAGGTAATGAAGGTACTTTTGTATGTTATACAAGTGATTTAGTATCCATTGAAAAGACAAATGTTAAACGTATTAACGAACGTATTAAAGATAAAACAAACCCATTTCATGCGTTTGTTAATGAATTTGAAGAACGTACGTTCAAGATTGATGGTTCAAAGAAAATGCAACTGACTATTGCTGACATGGGTTTCATACATATAAGCGATAAAATGACGCTAAAAGTTATTTATCCAAAAACAATGCACATCAGTCTCATGGAGGCGCTATTCAAATGATTCATGTAATATTACAAGATGTTGAAGAAAAACTAAAAAACCATCCGAAGCGTTTAACACATGTGATGGGTGTGTATGAAACTTCAGTGAAAATTGCAAAATACTATGGATTTGATGTAGAAAAGGTTGCAATTGCAGCACTTTTACATGACTATATGAAATACGAAACATTTGAAAACTTTTTTAACTGGGTAAGTCGTGAAGAAATTATCAAATATAAAGATACACCAGTTATTTATCATGCGATAGCAGCTGCAAAGTACTATTTAAAAACGTACGGAAAAGACCCAGAAATATATGAAGCCATTCGTTATCATGTTTGGGGTAATGTTCGTATGAGTAATGTTGCAAAAGCGGTATTTGTCAGTGATTACTGTGAACCATCACGAACCATACCGGATAAACAATATATATATGAAGTTGCTTTTGAAAACTTGGATGCATGTGTTCTATATTGCATGCAAGCTACAAGAATTGACTTAGAAAGAAGAAAATTACCTATATCAAGTGAACAACTTGAATGTATTAAATACTATGAGGAGTTATTAATGTATGGAAAAAATTAACGCAATTATCGATATTTTACAAGATGTTAAAGCGAAAGACATCATGGCCTATGATTTCCAAGGAACATCACCTTACTATGATAGTTTTATAATTGCTACAGCTAATGAGCGTCAAGCAAGCGCTGCAGCAAATCATATTAAACAAAAATTTGGAATGGATATTCGTGGTGTTGAAGGCAAGGGAAGCCCTTGGGTATTAATTGATCTAACGGATATCGTTATTCACATTTTTAGAGAAGAAGATCGCGCATATTATAATTTTGAACAAAGATTACTTGGTATTAAAAGGATCATTTAATGTTTGCTCGAATTTATGATCTTTTAATGGAAGACATTGATTTTGAACCGTTTCTTTCGTTTTTAAGTGAGCACTTAAAAAAAGACCAACTTATATTAGATGCTGGTTGTGGAAGTGGTTATATTTATCAAGGTTTACGATTAAAAGGTTATGAAGTTATCGGTATTGATAATGATTCTATGATGTTAAGTCTAGCAAAAGAAAAGTGCGATAAAGCACATATTGATGCGAAACTGTATGAACATGATTTGAAAAACCCAATACCAGTTAAAGTTGACGCGATTGTTATGATGTTTGATGTCATCAATTATTTTAAAGGTGTAAAACAACTGATAAAACGGTTGATGAACGCTTTAAATTCCGATGGTTTTTTATTGTTTGATTGTTATAAAGAAGAAATGTTAAGCGTATATAATAACTATGAAGAATTTGATGATTCGATTATTCCATATACATGGAAAACTATAAGTAATAAAGATACGATTACGCATAACATTGATGTAGATAATAATACTTATACAATCAAACAATATATCCAATCACTAGATTATTATATTGAAATTATGAAGGCATTTAATTATGCTTTTGAAATTATCGATGGACCAGATGAACGTAAACATTATATAAAAGTATATAAAAGTAAAAACAACTAAACATCGCTACTATTAAGTGGAGGTGTTTTTTTATGCGCTATAAATTACTAGTTATTGTCATTATGACGGTGAGTTTAACGTATATTACTTGGCCAAAAGAAAATCAAGACACATATCATTCTGATTATGAAATCCCAAAAAGTTTTGAAGTAGTCTTGGATGGTGCGATTGTTTATCCAGGTACATACAATTTTTATATGCCATTAAGTATCCACACATTAATCGACTATGCAGGTGGCTTAGAGTATGATGCGGATTTAACGACGATTAATATGAATGAAGTTGTTTCGACAAATATTAAAATATATATACCTAAAAAAGAAGTAACAACCATAGTAAAACTAAATATTAATACTGCCAGTTATGAAGAGATGCTTAAAGTTGAAGGTATAACACCAAGAATTGCCGAACAAATATTAGTTACAAGAAACATTAAAGGATATTTTAAGACACTAGATGAACTCATCGATGTTAAATACATTGGAACAGCAACGCTTGAAAAAATACGTCCGTATCTTACGGTTTGATCATTTCTATCTGTATGGGTTTGGCATTTTCTTATGTTCTTTAAGCTATAAAACTCCATTACTATTTCTTTTACTTATATACTTTTTATATCGATTTAAAGCTATGTATCATCTTGTGTTTATGATGATACTTTTAGCTTGCTCATTTTTTATAATGTATGTTTATGAAAATATAAAATTGGATAAGACTTTTAAAGACAAAGTAGTTATAACAAATATTTACGAACACGACACCTATCAAATTTTAACGGTTAAGCATAAATCAAAGAAGTATCAAGCGTTTGTTTTTAACGGTAACTTTGAATGTGGAGACATTGTTTTTATTAATGGTGAATTTGAGAACTTTTATGGTAAAGATTACGCCAATGGTTTTAATGAAAAAAGATATAACTTAAGTCAAAACATCATCGGAAAGATAAGAGTTAATGAAATCTATTTGGTGAAACAAACAAAATGGTTTGAATTAAGAAATGGACTTATAAACTATGTAAATACGTTTGATGAACCAATTAAAAGTTACTTTAATGAATTTATATTAAATCAAGGTGCAGCCATTGATGAAGTATACCACGTATTAAATCTTACGCATTTATTAAATTTAACAGGAATACAAATATATACGCTTATATACATTGTACGAAAAATACTATTTTATTTTAACGTGAAACCAAAAACTCAGGATAAAGCGAAGTATATCATACTTAGTTTACTCATGTTGATTTTAAATGGAAGTCTTACGATACTTCGTATATTGATATATGAAGTTTTAAAATCACTTAATAAATACTTAAAACTAGACTTGCCAAATTATAATCTACTGCATATAACATTCATAATATTGCTTTTTATAAGGCCATATTATGTATTTAATGTAAGTTTTTATATTGTCTTTGTTATCCTTAATTTTATTCACTTATTTAGACCAATGTTTAATAAATTGGATGTGCCAATAAATAGCTTCTTATATAGTTTTATGATTTCACTTATTTTAATACCATTTACGCAAGAAATATCGATTTTTTCATTTCTATTGATGCCAATTTTGATTATTATAGTATCTCTAGGCACATTTTTCGTTTTAATTATCGTCTTAATTTTTCCATTTCTTCAAACCATGTTATCAAATTATATTATTGTTATAGAGCGTTTATTAAACCTCTTTTACACATATAATCACATCATAAAACTGCCCAAATTATCTAAGGAACTTATCGTGCTCTATGTTATATTGCTCGTATTGTTTTTATCAAGTAAACATATAAAGCATTTTCTTATCTATGGAATATCGCTTGTTGTCCTTGTATGTCTTCCGATATTTAAGCTCTATATATCGCCTTATGTAGAAGTATCTTTTTTAAATGTTGGACAAGGGGATACAGCAGTTATTAATCATCAAAGTTGTACAATTGTCGTTGATAGTTATAATTACAGCTATGCATACTTGCAAAATAAAGGTATTCGAGAAATTGATTACTTAATTTTAAGTCATAGTGATTTAGATCACACAAAAGAAGCACAAAAAATTATTAACGAACTTCATGTAAAAACACTGGTATTATCAAAATATGTTGACTACGATTTAAAACATCCAAACACACGCTATATAAAAAGTGATGATTTGATAACATGTGGCATATTTACACTATATTTTTATGGCCCAATACGTCCATATAATAAAGTAAATGACAATAGTTTAGTTTTTAAATTGTCGTTTTATGATAAATCGATTCTATTTACAGGTGATATTGAAACTGAAAGTGAAATGGAAATATTAGCACGCTATAAAGATATGCTGCAGTCGGATATTTTAAAGGTCAGTCATCATGGATCGATTACATCAACACATGAAGCCATGCTAAAAAAGATAAAGCCAATGTACGGTATCATTAGTTATGGCAATAACAATACTTATGGGTTTCCAAATCAAATTGTAAGATCACGACTAAAAACATATAAGGTTCAAACATACGAAACAGCCTTAGAAGGCACTATAACGTTTCAATATACGAAGAAGCGATATAAAGTCATAAAAAATAGAAACTAAGTGACTTCTCATATAAATCTAAAAAAGGCTTTTAAAAAGGACGTTCATCTAGTATAATGTATTAGGATTTAGGAGGATTTTATGTTTGAACCAATATACGTTTTTTATGGGCAAGATGATTTTTTAGTTCAAGACAAAATTAACAGTTTAATTGAAAAGATTGATATTGACTCTTTTAATATTGTTAAATATGATCTTTTAGAAACTGAAAGTGATGATGTTATCAAAGATTTACAAACAGTAGCTTTTTTTGATGAAAAAAAGGTCATTGTTGTAAGAAACTTAAACACTTTAACAAAAGGTAGCGATAAAGATGTCAATAAATGGGTATCTTATATCGAAAAACCAAACCCTGATGTTATTTTAATTGTTGAACTCGAAGAATTACTTGACCAATCTCATCCAATTGGTGAAGCGTTATTTAACCATGCATATACAGAAAAAGTTAAATCGCTTGTTAAAGATGAATACCCTGAGTATTTAAGAAACATGGTTAAAAAATACCAATACTCAATTACCGATGAGGCAATTAAAGAATTGTTAGAACGAACAAATAATGACTTTGGATTAATTAGCCAAGAAATCGAAAAACTGTTACTCTATACATACGATTCAAAAGAAATTACTGAAAAAGCAGTTTCATTACTTGTAAGTCGTAATTTAGAAGAAAATATTTATGAACTAACGAAGGCATTGTCAGAAAAAAACCACAGTAAAATGATTGATATTTTTTACGACCTTATGGCAAGAAATGAAGAACCATTAAGAGTTTTAAATCAAATAACTTCAAAAATAAGAGAATTGATGCATACAAAACTTTTATTACAAAAGAGTTATACACAAGATGAAATAGCTAAGCACTTTAACATTAGTAGTGGCAAAGCTTATTATTTAGTTAAACAAGCTCAATCCTTTTCATTTAATATTTTAGAAGATTATTTAACAAAACTATCAGAATTAGATTTTAGCATTAAATCCGGACAAGTAGATAAACGTGTTGGATTAGAATTATTTTTATTAAGTGTGTAGGTATGGCTTTCATACCTATTTTTTTTAAAGGTATATGATAAAATAGATTTAGTTAGGGGTGTAATTATGACAACATATAAAAAAGCATTAATCTTTGATTTTGAAACGACAGGATTAAGTGCATACAACGATCAAATTATTGAAATTGGTGCACTAAGTTTAAACTTGGTTGACGGTAGATTTCAAATTCAAGACGAATTATCCTGTTTAGTAAAAGCAAGTAAACCACTACCACCAAAGATTACAGAAATAACTAACATTACCGATGAAATGTTAGCTAAAGAAGGAATTACGGAAGAAGAGGCATACAAGCAATTAAAAAAAATGTATGACGAAGATACATTATTAATCGCATATAACATTCAGTTTGATCTAGGGTTTTTAAAAGCACTATTTAGAAAATTTGAAAATCCAAGCTTTGTCATCTTAAATGATATCTTAGATATAATGGCTGTCTATAAAGACCGTCATAAATATCCGCATCGCTTAGAAAACGCTGTTGAAACATATGGTGTTGAAATGAAGAGCACACACCGTGCCCTCGATGATGTAAAAGCAACCTATGCGGTGTTAAAAGCGTTACAACAAGAAAAAAGCAACATTTATCATTATGTCAATAAAATTGGCTATAATGCGAAATATGGCGTATCTGGAGAAAGACTACCACATGTTAAGTACATAGCGCAATACGGTGGTAGGTTAGAAATCGAAAATTCATAATCAAGCGAAATAGGGGATCAAGAGGATTTTATATTATGATGATATTAATTGGAGCTAGTGCCAGTGGTAAAACAGAGGTTGCTAGAGTTTTAATCGAACAATTTAATTACAAAAAGTGTATTACAACAACAACACGCGCGATGCGTGAAGGAGAAATTGATGGTGTTTCTTATCACTTTGTTGATAAAGAAACATTTTTGAAATTAAAGGAAGAAAATGCGTTTGTTGAATCTATGGAATATCAAAACGAGTTTTATGGATTGCAAGTAAAAGATATTATTCCTGAGGGCGTTGTTATATTAGACCCAATTGGAGCAAATGAAGTCATTCGACTTAAAAAAGAAGTTTTTGTCGTGTATATGGAAACAAGTGAGGCGCTACGTGAAAAACGTATGATACAACGTGGAGATGCAATCGATATGATAAAAATGCGTCTACAAAGCGATGCTTTATTGTTTAATAAGCAAAATTTACATAAAATTGATATAATTGTAGAAAATGAGGATCAGTCATTGATGGAAATAGCAGCAATGATTGATAAAGCATATAAAGATAACAAAGGAGCATGATATATGACGTGGTTCTTAGAATTACAACCTTGGACACAAGCACTCTTAGCAGGTTTATTCACCTGGGGGTTAACTGCACTTGGGGCATCACTGGTTTTCTTCTTTAAAGGTATTAATCAAAATGTTTTAACCTCTATGTTAGGTTTCGCAGCAGGTGTAATGGTCGCTGCAAGTTTTTGGAGCTTGCTTGCTCCAGCAATTGATTTTGCTGAAAACAACGGTAGTAAAGCACCATGGTTAGTAGTTGCTATTGGGTTTTTATTGGGAGGTATATTTTTATATATTACGGATAAAACGATTCCCCATATGCACTTTGGTAAAAATCAAGAAAAAGAAGGTATTCCAACAAAATTAAAAAAGACAATTTTACTTGTCTTTTCAATAACAATTCATAATATTCCAGAAGGTCTAGCTGTTGGTGTTGCATTTGGTGCGATTAACCGTGGCGATACTGTAACTGCTGTAACAGCAGCAACAATTGCTGCACTATCTTTAGCAATCGGTATTGGTATTCAAAACTTTCCTGAAGGTGCCGCAGTATCGATTCCTCTTCGTCAAGAAAATATGAGTCGAAGAAAAGCATTTTTTTATGGACAAGCCTCAGCAATTGTTGAACCGATTGCTGCCGTGTTAGGTGCGCTGCTTGTTTCACACGTGCAATCCTTACTACCTTATGCGTTAGCATTTGCAGCTGGTGCGATGATTTATGTTGTCGTAGAAGAATTGATTCCAGAAGCGCAAACAACACAAACAACAAAAGGTGCACATTATGCAGTGTTTGGATTTATGATTGGATTTACAGTCATGATGATGCTTGATGTTGCTTTAGGATAGTTTCATTTTTTCTAAATCAATTAAAAAGCGTTTAAGTTTTGGATTTGAACTAAAACCACCAATAGAGTTATCTTTACGAATAACTCTATGACATGGAATAAAAATAAGTATTGGATTTCTTCCTAGAGCATTGCCGACAGCGCGCGATGCTCTAGGTTTTTTTATTCGATATGCAAGTTCTTCATAATTTGTCGTATGTCCAGATTCAATTTTAATCAATTCATTATAAACTAAAGATTGAAATGCCGTTGGATGGATATCCATAGGTATTTTTGGTGCAACACCAGTTTTAAAGTATGTCTCTAAGGCCTCTATATAAGGTTTAAGTTTATCTTTATTTTCTATCAGACCACTTAAGTCTTCATTGGTATAATCGTGAAGTGTTGTTAAGCCATTATCGGTTGCTATAAATAAAAAGGTAAATTCTTGATATGTGTATAAACTATAATATTTCATGACATCCTTGTATACTCAGTAGTGTAATAATAGACTGAGTACTTTCCTTTCTTTCTATTGTTATAATTAAAT
>DUPY01000057.1 GCA_012838065.1 Acholeplasma sp.
AAAGATTAGAAAACCAAACAACCTATGACGTAGAAAAAATTAACAAGGATCTTCCAATTTAATTACACAGTATCTAAAGTTGAATCTCATGAATTAATTCATGAAGAAGAACAAGTTAGTGCTGGTGACTTTGTACTAGGTATACGTCCTGAATTCGTTGAAATTACACCAGATGGTAAGTTTGAAGGCGAAGTATATAGTTCAATGCCTACCGGTATGGAAACAACCGTTAAAATTAAGATTGATAATTTCTTAGTTACTGGTGTAGTCTTTGGTAATATTAACTACCAAATTGACCAAAAAGTTCGCTTAAACCTTACAACTGACCGAATTAACTTATTCTCTAAAGTAAATCAAAAACGAATTGTTAATGGTAAAATTGAATAAATTTCCAAGAAAATCACTCATCAATTGAGTGATTTTTTTAATGGATATTCCCATCATTTGCGACAAGTTGCATAAAAATATTGATAGTGCTACAATTCAAGTGTAAAAAACTTTTCATTATTCTCGAAATTCAAACAAGATAGGAGGAGAAAAAGTGGAAATTAAGTACATTGGCACTCGATATTGGTATTTCGTCCTAATACCATCGGTAATCATGACAATTTTTGGTAGTATTACACTCTTTTTTTGTCATGGTGAGTGCGGGGCAGGTAATCACGGCGGCATGCTTATGTACATGCATAATGCTTTATATATACATATTGGATTTACAATTTCATTCTTAATTTTCGGAACTTTAGGTTCAATGATAGGTACAGTCATGTTGTTTTATTGGTATACCGTTATTTATGAAGCCTACTTTGATCCAAATGGTATTTCATATGTAAAACAACGGAAGAAAACAAACTTTATACCATATTCTCAAATAGACTTAATTGAATATCACAAGCCAACACTTTTTAATTACATATTCAAAACTGGTATAGGTAGTTATAACAGCATCCCTGGGCGACTTTACATACATTTAAAAGAGGATTCAAATCTTTCACTATTTCAAATTATAAGAATAAAAAAGAAGCATTTTTCAATGCTTCCAGAAAACTATAAACGGTTAATCGAATCAACGTTTTAATTATTGATTAATTGATTAAAAATAGATATCATACGCTTTAATTCATTAACATATGTAAAATCTTTATGGAAATACAAATTAATTTGTCGTTCCATCGTCATGTTTTCGATGTTAATCATTTTAAAGCGATTTTTCTTTAATTCACGTATACATGATTTACGTGCGAGTATCGAAATACCAAAGTTATCACGGACAAGATCTTTAATAACTTCGACATTGTCAAGCTCTAAAATAACGTTAAAATCTGAAATATCATAAAATTTCGTTTTTAAGTGTGATTCAAATAAAAGTCGTGTATCTGAATTTTTTGAACGTAAAATCAGTTTTTCTTCTTTTAGTTTTTGTAAACTAATGCTTTCAAAGTTGGAAATTGGATTATCATTTGATGCGGCGACCGCAAGTGAATCATTATCTAATGGAATATATGAGAAATTAGAATCGCTAATTGTTCCAGATATAATGCATACATCGACTTCATAAACTTTCATTTTTTGATATAAGTTTTACCATAGGTTAACTGACCGATGTATTTTTCGTTAGTTAAGATGCATCTAATGTATATGTTAATCTATTATTGACCTACTTATATACTATCAAATACAACAATCGTTTGATCAAGACGTTATCTTTGAAGCGACCAAGTATCTATGTAATTATGCATCAAGAAAAACCAAACCAATATTTGACAAGTTTCACTTCTTTGATAAATCAATAAGAGAGAACCTAACCTTTCTAACTAAGAAACGTGATCTAGGTGATCAGACATTTGAAGAGTTCCTTGACGGGTTCATGAAAGACACTTACTAATTAATGAAGCGCAACCGATAAAGTTGCGTTTTTGTTATTTCATGGTTCAATATCAGCTATTAAACCGAAAAAATAAAGATAAATATTAACAAAATGTAAATAATTATTGATTTCTTTACCTAAAGTGGTATAATAATATACGTATCAATCGATATATTGGAGGGATTAATATGTCAGTATTTTTAAGAAACATATCAATAAAGGGTATAAAAAATTTATGTGAACCAGTAGAATTAACATTTTGCAAAAAAGAAATTAAAAATTTTGATGAGGTTCAAGACTATAATATAAAAGCGATTTACGGACCTAATGGTTCTGGGAAGACAGCAATAGTGCATGCATTCCAGATCTTAAAAGGATTTATCACAGAAACTGGATATCTTTTTAATAAAGAAAAAATTAAATATTTGTCTGAGTTGATGAATAAGGCATGTAGTCATGTTGAAATTAAAGCTGATTTCTTTTTTAACAACGACAACAAAGATGTTGTAATATATACTTATCAAGTTGGAATAGTTAAAAAAAATGAAGGTTTTGAAATCGCAAATGAAAAATTATCCTTGAAAACCGCTGAATACAACAAAGAGAAAGTTATTATCGAAACAAAACAAGGAGAATTCGTGACATATGCCTTATCTGAATCAATCAAATCAAGTTTCACCAATCTTTTAATCAAGAGATCATTTGTAGAAATTCTATTGGATTTAGTTAGAAAAAATGATGATGAACTTAATGATGAGATAACAAGAGGCTTAAATGAGACTTTTATTGTTGTAAAGCCAATACTTCAATTGGTATACAATATGAAAGTTATTCTAGACGTTAAAGATGAACACGTAAAACTATTTCCAACATCAGATGAAAAACTAGAAGAAATGATTAAATGGCGAAAAGAAAATCAAGAGCTGATTTCTATGATTGAAACCTTAGGATATAATACTCGATTAATGAGTCAAAAAGAACTTGATAAGTATCAAAAAGAAGTACAAAGAAAAGTTGAGTTTATTAAAATTTTCAAACCAAATATTAAGAATATAGAATTGGTATATAAAACCGTAGTGTCTTCAGATAATAATAAAGTATATTCCGTAAATGAGTTCATTGATTATGGTGATTACAGCATTGACTTAGAGCTTGAAAGTGTTGGGATTAAAAAGCTGATGAATTTATATAATTCAATCAAGTTCTTATCTGATGGTGGTATTCTGATTATTGATGAACTAGATTCACATATAAATGATATTTACTTAGTTAAATTAGTTGAATATGTATCTAAATATGCAAAGGGACAATTAATTTTTACGACACATAATGTTTCACCAATGGAAACACTGAAATCAAAAAAATATAGCATTGATTTTATGTCAATGTCAGGAAAAGTTATATCTTGGACCCAAATAGGGAATTATTCTCCATCGAAGCTTTATAGAAAAGGGATGATTAATGGGTTGCCATTTAATCTTGATTCTGAAGATTTATTAGGAGTATTCACAGATGATGAGTCCTAATGTTCAGTTCATTGTGTGTGTCGAAACAGATAAAAAGGCTGCAACAGACTCTAAATATATTTCTGGGATATTAAAAGAATATTTTGATTTGGGAGAAAATAAACTTACCTATGTATTTCTTGGCGGTAAATTTAAGTATAACCATCCTACTATTGTTAAAGAAATAAATACTAATATTAAAGAGTACCAAGTAACCAACAAAGGGCAGTCATTTATTATTTTCATTTCAGATAAAGATATAAACACTGCCGATCCAAGAGATAATCAATATGTTGATGATATTACAAACTACTGTAAAGATAATGGTTATGAAATTGTATGGTTTGTCAAAACAATTGAAGATGTCATATGGGGAACTACAATAAGCAATTCGGATAAGGTTAAAAAGTCGGTTCAATTTATTAGAAATAAACAAATAAAACATGTATCAAAGAAAAATCTATCAGCTGGAAATAATGTTAATTCTAGACCCAAAAGCAACATTTTAACAGTTTTTAATAAATATCCTCAGATAAAAAAACAAAAGTGAATATAAAATAAACCAAATACGTTGGATAGACTCCAGCGTATTTTTTTGAAATATAAAGATTAAAAAAAGAAAAATCGATGATTATTCGTACTATATAAGTGAGAAGGATAGTTGAAAAGGTATGCATTTTTAAGAAGGGAGAAAGATCATTGCTTAAACATCTCGATATTGAAGAAGTGATTACTGGATTGTCAACACTTTCTTGTAACGTTTTTATAAGGACATCTGTTTTATATAAAACATCATTTGAAGACTAAGAGCAATCTTAGTATTTTATATTTTTGCAAAATTAATCTATAATAGATATAAGAGAGAAAAGGTGATCATAATGCATGTAAAAATAATTGAAAACTATAAACCGATAAATGAACAGGAAGCAATCGATAAAAAAGCTATGTTAAACTTTATTAAACATAACAATGACGCATTATATCGAACGAACTTAATCGCGCATTTTACAAGTTCAGCGATTGTTGTTAATAAAACGAAAGATAAAGTTTTATTTATCTACCATTTGATTTACAAATCATGGAGCTGGGTTGGTGGTCATAACGATGGCGAACCAAACTTTTTAAAAGTAGCTCTAACTGAAGCTATTGAAGAAACGGGTGTCAAAAGTATTAGACCACTACTTAATGAGCCAGTAGCTCTAGATAATATTAACGTAGAAAACCATATTAAAAACGGTCACTATGTAGGCGATCACATACATATGAACATAACATACTTACTTGAAGCTGATGAAGAAGAAGAAACACATATAAAAGCGGATGAAAATAGTGGGGTTAAATGGTTTTTAATAAAAGATGTCTTAAAACATGTGGATGAAAAACGTATGCTTAATATTTATAGAAAAGTCTTTGATAAACTCGATAAACTTAAGGAATTATAGGGGTGATAAAATGACGAAACAGCAATTAAAAGATACAGAAAAACGATTAAAACTAAAATTTGTAAACCTCAAACACAATGAAATTGTTTTAAGAGAAGAAGACTTTGAAGATGGCAAATTAACAAAATCAGGTTATCTTAGTTTGAAACAGCAATCAGACTATATTCCAACAACTGAAACGATTGAAATTCGTATGCCAAAGGCGTATATCAAGGATTTTAAAGAAACCCTTGAATATGTCGGCACAAAGGAGCTTACACGTATTAAAACCGATATTAGAGATGCCAATATATTCGCGCTCATTTTCTTTTCTGTAGGACTTTTATTAATTTCATTACCAGCATTTATTGAGTTTTTTAACACGAAAATTATTAATGATATTTTAATTATTGTAAGTTGGGTATTTATGTGGGCAGCAGTTGAGAAAAGATTTTTTGGTATTCCGGTTTTAAAAAATCGCAGAATCAATATTTTGCATATTTTATCTAGCAATTATTTGCCTTATAAAAAAGAACAATTAATGGAATAACTCATTAGAAAAAACCGAGTCAGTAGACTCGGTTCTTTATTTGTAACAATTAAACTATACGATACATTTCATATTGAGATAAACCGAATTGTTCAAAACCACATTTTTGTAAAAAGTTTAATAACTTATCGTTATTGATAAATGAGATAACAAATGCTCGTAATTTTAAATAGTCTTTGGCATAACAAAGCAATTGTCTACCAATACCATTAAGTCTATGAGTATTTAAAACATGTAAATAAAATATCTTTCCACTTTCAGCAACTGCAATCACGCCAACCAAATCGTTATTGATGTATGCTCCAAAATAATTAATATGTAAAAGTTCTTTTTGGTAGTCAAAATCATTTTGCCAGTTTATATGGTGTTTATCATATGCATCATAATAAGCTTTAGCTTCTTTGATAGAAATTTCTTTAACTACTAAATGTTGTAATGAAGGATTAGTTAGTCGATTTAAATCGATGTTTTTATAGTATACAATATCATAAGCAATTTTATAGTCGTGCTTCAAATAAAAGTTAAGTGCTCGATCATTACTCTTAATAACTTCTAGAAACAAGACTTTACAATCGTTTTTAATAGCTAACTCTTTATGTAACATAAATAATTGGCTTGCTACACCGACTTTACGATAATCTGGATCTATAGCGAGTGTTCCGCAACGAAGTGTTTTAACGCCATCATAAGTCTTTATACCACCAAGCATAAGACCGATAGGTTTTTCATTGTCTAAAGCTAATAAAGAAGAGTCTAAGGAATTTCCTTCAATTCTTAAAAAGAGGTCTATAAAGCGTTCTAAGGTTATATCAAACTTAACCATATAATCACTAAAACCTATTGAAAAAGCCTCATACATGTTTTCAATATCATCGTTTGTACATATTTTATAAGTAATCATGTAAAACACCTCTAGTTTTCTTAAATTAAAAACATTTTACACTATTTTATTTACAAATAAAATTCTTTTTTGAATATTTATAAAGAAAACTTAAAATTACATGTATTATCATGTATTATTTTTAATTTTGGTATAATATATATGTGTTTCAAATTATTAATTTATGAAATGATGTGATTTGTCTATGAAGAAAGTATCACCTTATGTTGTTATAGCATTATCATTTTTATCAATCATCGTTATCGGAACGATTTTATTATGGCTTCCGATTTCACAACAAGAAGAAGGTTCATTGAGTTTTGTCAATGCACTATTCATCTCGACTTCAGCAGTCACGATTACTGGATTAAGCCCGGTAACAAGTTTAGCTGCAACACTGTCAATCTTTGGGAAAATTGTTTTAGCGATTTTAATTCAAATTGGTGGACTCAGTGTTGTAACACTTTCTGTGTTTATTATGTACTTAATTGGCGCTAAAATAGGTATTACTAACCGCATTTTAATTAAGGAAAGTTTTAATCAGAATAGCTTATCTGGAATGGTTAAGTTAGTTATTCGAATCGTTGTCTTTACGCTCATTATCGAATCCATCGGCTTTATTTTCAATCTATTTGTATTCTTACAAGACTATGAAGTTATGGATGCTATTGGTATTAGTGCATTTCACGCAATAGCTGCATTTAATAACTCTGGTTTTGATATCATCGGTTCATCAAATTTAATTGGTTATAACAGCAATGTTATGTTGAATATGAATACAACAGTACTTATTATGATTGGTGGTATTGGGTTTGTTGTAATTAATGATATTATTGAGAAAAAATCATATAAAAAGTTGATGATCCATTCAAAGATAGTTCTTATAATGAATGCTGTCCTTTGGGTTTCAGGAACGCTCATGTTTAAAGTTTCTCAAATACATAGCATGCAAAAATATACTTGGTTAGAAGCGTTTTTCCTAAGTGTAACGGCAAGAACCGCAGGTTTTACAACGATTAATTTAAGTACTCTTTCGGCATTATCAACACTTATTTTACTTATTTTAATGTTTATTGGGGCATCACCAGCTTCAACAGGTGGTGGTGTAAAGACAACAACGATTTATACACTATTTAAAGGCGCATCAAGTTATGCACGTGGTACACAACCGCTCACACACGAACGATTAATAAGCGATGAAACACGTCATAAGGCAAGTGTATTACTTACAACAGCTTTAGGCATTATTGCTCTATCAACGATTAGTTTACTTGCCCTTGAAAATATCCGTTTAGATGTTGCTTTATTTGAAACTGTTTCAGCGTTTTCTAATACAGGACTATCCATGAGTTTGACACCTACATTAAGAAGTGGCTCAAAATTGTTATTATGTTTAGTTATGTTTATGGGCAGAGTTGGACCATTAACGATTATAAGTTTATTAAATCAAAAATGGCATAAAAAAGATTTAAATCATATCGAGTATATTGAAGAAAAAATGATGATAGGTTAGGTGATTTTATGAAAAAAAGTATCGCGGTTATTGGTTTAGGACGGTTTGGATTAAGTTTAGTTGAAAGTTTTAGTCGCCTAAATGTAGACATCATCGCTATTGACCAAAATAAAGAATCTGTAAAGAAAGCAAGCGAGTTTGTACACAATGTATATGTTGTTGATTCAACAGATGAAGAAGCTTTAAAAAGTGCAGGTATTTCAAATGTTGACCATGCAATTGTTGCCTTAGGTCAAAATGATCGTAGCAATTTAACATCAAGTATTATTACAATTATTAAATTAAAACAACTAGGTGTTAAACAAATTACAGCTAGAGCAGATGAAGATGATTATGAAGAAATTTTAAAACTGGTTGGAGCAACAGACATCGTATCGCCACTTTATATAGCAAGTGAACGTGTCGCAAATAAGATTGCATCAGGTAATGTTATTGACTACTTTAACATTAAAAACGATTTTGATGTCTTTGAAATTAAACTTCATGATGAGTTTGAGTCATTACCAATTACACAATTAGACAGTCGTTCAATTTATGGTGTCAATATATTACTTATTGAACGAGGTAATCAAATTTTAGTACCAAGCAAAGATACCGTACTAATGGCAAAAGATGAAATCTTTATTTTCGGTAAGAAAAAAGATATTCCTAAGATTGTAAACAATTTTAATAAGAAAGAACACTAATAAGGAGCTATCAGATAGTGACTTCAATTGAATTAGTTAAACGTGCGAAAAAACTTACAGCAACATCAATTTTGATGCTAGGATTAATTGCAGCAATTGTGTTTTTTGTTGCTCCTGTCTTGAAAACGACTTTTTTTGGAACAACTGTTCAACAAAGTATATTAGCTGATATTGAAAACATAGACATTGATGAGTTAATCACCAATCCGTTTATCATTTTGACTGCAGCCATAATTGTCAACAGTTTTTTTGCTTATTTATTTTCTTTAACTAAAAGATTGATGGTAATAACTTATTTAACTGGAATTATTTCGTATGTTCTTGCATTATCTATTTTTCTTTTAGTCCAATTACTTCAACTCATTGATTCAAGTACTTATAATTCACAACTCTTGCAATTAGGGTATGGTGGATCAATCGCTGGATTTATGATATTACTACAAGCGGTTTTGTTAACCATTGTTAATCCAATGCTAAATACTAGACTTCTAATAGACAAGTAGAAGTCTATTTTTCTTTTGTGCGTGTTATAATAAAACATATCATAATGTTTTGTCTTTAAGTATTTATATAGATTAAGTTTCTTTCCTTGAAACATAATTAAGATATATAGGGGTTGATTGTATGAAAAAATTAGAAGATATGACACTTGAAGAGCTTTGGAAACTCTTTCCAATTTCTTTAACGCCGCATAAACCCGAATGGAAAACATATTTTAAAGAAGAAAAAGAATTTATTAGAAGCATACTTTTTGATAAAACAATACGTATTGAACATATTGGTAGTACTGCAATTTTAAACATATACGCTAAAAATATCGTTGATATTTTAATTGAAGTAAAAAAAGAGCATTATACAGAGACTTTTAAAACATTAAAATCATACTACACACTTATGAATAAACAACGTCTACGATCAACCTTTAACAAAGGCTATACAGTTCATGGCTATGCCGAAAAAGTTTATCACATTCATCTTAGAACAAAAGAACATATAGATGAACTATATTTTAGAGATTTCTTAATCGAACATCCTGCGGTTGCCGCAGCATATGAAAAATTGAAACTAGAACTTGCAAAAACCTATGAGTTTAATCGTGATGGTTATACGAACGCCAAAACCTATTTTATTAAAAAATATACCGAATTTGCCAAAGAACTATATAAAGGTCGATATACGTAGCAACAAAGCATTTTACTAGAAAAGAGGATAATCATGAAGGTTCATAAATCTAAAAAAACATCAAAATCGGTACTCATATACACATCTATTTTAATGCCGTTATCGATTGTGATACTTTTACTTACAACAATCTTATTACTTACAACAGAAAATATGACATTTTACTACGTAGGTCTTGTTATTGTATTAATATTTATCATCGTGCTTTTTAAAAGTGCAATTCATTTTATTAAAGCGACAAAATCACCAGAAGATCTTATACGAGTTGAAGGAAACATTGTTATATTCTTTACAGGATTCGGTGTAAAAAAGTTTTTAATATCTAAAATTCAACATTTTTATTTTAAACATTATCGAGGTATCTATACGCTAATGATAAAAACCGATGATGCTACATGGTATAAAATCAAGCATTATTATGAACATAATGATTTAGTAGAATTTGAAAGATATTTGCTAAACAATATTAAAAATAATGAAAAGGGAAACGAATAAAACAAGTTTCCCTTTTTCTTTAAGTAACCTTATAATTTAAATGATATAATTAAAGGTGAAGTAAACGATAAAATTGAGGTGCACTATGTCCATCATCCATTCTTATAAAAACTCAGAAGAAATACTAAAAGTAAGTGATATTTACAACAAGTATCGTGAAAGTTTTGATACACTCATTACAACATTTCAAAGTAAAGTATTACCTGGGTTGTTAGAAAATCAATATATTGAAGAAATTATAGATATTAAGTTTTCAACAAGTCATGGGAAATATCCCATATATCGCGTAAAGGATTTACCACGAACATTGTTTTTCCTAATGCCTATCGGTGCACCCACAACTGTAGGTATACTTGAAGAAATTGTTTATGCGATGGATGTAAAAAATATCATTATGTATGGTAGTGCGGGGGTACTTGATAGAAATATAGCCGCAAAGAAAATTATTGTGCCAACGAAAGCATATCGCGATGAAGGTACAAGTTATCACTATATGCCTGCAAGTGATTTTATTGATATAAAAAATTATCAAAAAGTCTCTAAGGTGTTAAATGAACTAAATATTGACTATGTAGAAGGTTATACATGGACAACGGACGCATTTTATCGTGAGACAAAAGAAATCTATGAGGAACGTAAAAATCAAGGCTGTATATGTGTTGAGATGGAAGTAAGCGCTGTTCAAGCTTTCGCAAACCTTCGTAAAGTAAAACTCTATAATTTTCTTTACAGTGCGGATAACTTAGATCATTCTTCTTGGGATAAACGTATTTTAGGTAATTTATCTATTGACGAAAGATTGGATTACTTCATTCTTGCTAGATTTATCGCAAAAGCAATCGGAGAGTAACATGAAACATGTTGTAGATAAGGCTTTAATTAAACTTCAAAATGTATCGTTAACATCTAAAACAATGCACACAAAAACAGGTGATATTCGTAAAATATCACAGGAGTTATTTAAAGAACTTGAAGATAAATCGATTCATAATGTTTTAAACATTTGTAAAGAATTATTAGATACGAGAAACTGGAAACTAAGTGTCATTGCTTTTGATTTTGCATATCGAATAAGAAAACAATACACGGATAATATGTTTGATGTTTTTGAATCTTGGCTTTATACGTATGTTAGAAACTGATGCGATTGTGATGACTTTTGTACACATGCCTTTGGCTACTTGCTTCAAGCAAGACCGTATCTTTATGAAAAAATTATACCATGGACAAAAAGTAATGATTTTTGGGTTAGAAGAGCAAGTGCAGTTATCTTAATTTTATCAATAAAAAATGAAGTAATCGAAACATCAAAAGTCTTTAAAATATCAGATCTTTTAATGAATGATGATCACGATTTAGTGAGAAAAGGTTATGGCTGGATGTTAAAAGTTTTATCAACGAAAAATCAACAAATCGTTTTTGATTATTTAATGAAACACAAAACGGATATGCCAAGAGTATCCTTTCGTTATGCTCTTGAAAAAATGGATAAAGAATTAAAAAAAGTTTTGATGTCATAATCAAAGGAAAGGGAGTTTCGTATTATGAAAAAATATACAAAAGAAGACATTTTGGAATCAATTAAACAAGTGACTTCAATGATTCAAAAGATTCATGCAATCGATACTAAAAAGTTACAAAAAGCTCAACAAACATTACTGAAAAATCGATTGCTTGCACTACAAATTTCACTTGAACTATTAAAAGAAAAATCAAAGGAATTGAATAAGTAAGATGCAATATTTGAATATTAATAACTGTGAGTATAAAGTTATAAAATTGCTTGGTAAAGGTAAAAGTGGATATTCATATCTTGTTGAAAGAGAAAACAAGCAATACGTTATTAAACAAATTCATCATGAGCCATGTGATTATTATCAATTTGGAAATAAGTTAGATTCGGAATTGCATGCATATGAAAAACTCAATCATTTAAATATTCCACTTCCTAAATTATTAGAAGTTGATAGAGCGAATGAACGTATACTTAAAACATATATCGAAGGCAATACGGTTTATGATTTGGTATTAAATGATATACCTGTTGAAAATTGTTTAATAAAGTTAAAAGAAATACTTCCTATTTTATATTCAAATAACATAAATATTGATTATTTTCCAACAAACTTTATTTTATATAATGAAGTCCTTTTTTACGTTGACTATGAATACAACAACTACATGGATGAATGGAACTTTGAAAATTGGGGTATTAAGTATTGGTCAAAAACAAAAGAATTTATGGATTATCATGAAAAAAATAAGCACTAAAAAGATAAGCGAATAATCTTTTCTGTCTTTTCATGGACTATCATTTGCTTATCTTGTCATATTCATTTATAATAGACCTCGGAGTTGAACAACATGAAAGAAATTAATATGACAACTGGAAGTGCTACAAAGAAAATATTACTCTATACATTACCTATATTAATTGGTAATGTATTTCAGCAAATTTACAGTCTGTCCGACACATTAGTTGTCGGACGTTTTTTAGGTAGTGAAGCATTAGCAGCCGTTGGAGCTTCATCTGCACTCATGGTGTTTATTACATCGATAATTATTGGATTAACTCTTGGAAGCAGTGTCTTATTTGCAAACCTATATGCTGAGAAAAATGATTATAAATTATCCCGAGCCATGTCGACATCAATGATCTTTATTATTGCAATTGCTTTATTCATGTCAATTGTTTTAATTGTATTTTTAAATCCGTTATTAAGGCTATTTCAAGTGCCATCTGAATCGTTTTTATATGCGAAACAATATTTGTATATTGTCTTATCTGGACTTGTATTTTTAACGTTATTTAATATAGGATCAAGCATGCTAAGAGCGATAGGGAATTCAAGAACACCTTTAATATTCTTAATTATTTCATCAAGTGTTAACGTTCTATTCGATTTTGTGTTTGTCTTGTGGATTCCCCTTGGAGTTAAGGGGCCAGCATTATCGACATTGCTCGCTCAAATTGCTTCGGGCATCCCTATTTTTATCATCGCATTAAAACGATTTAAATATTTAGATATAAGACTAATATTCGATATTAAACTATTCAGAGAAGTTGGAAGTTATGCAATCTTAACATCACTTCAGCAATCAATCATGAACTTTGGTATATTACTTATCCAAGGCTTAGTAAATACATTTAGTGTAGCAGTTGTTGCAGCGTTTGCTATTGGCGTAAGAATTGATGCATTTGCATACATGCCTGCACAAGATTTTGGCAATGCTTTTTCAATTTATACCTCACAAAACAAAGGTGCTAAATTGCCAGGTCGCATTCGTGGAGGGTTTAAGTCTGCAATTGTAATGAGTTCTATTTTTTGTGGCGTTATTAGTATCTTGATTTTTATGTTTGCACCGAACTTAATTATGTTGTTTTCACCAAAAAACACCGAAGTTATCGTTGAAGGTGCAAAATACTTAAGAATTGAAGGCGCATTTTATATCTTCATTGGTTATTTATTCATCCATTATGGATTTAACAGAGGATTAGGTAATTTTAAATATTCTATTATATTGACCATCATTTCACTAGGTACACGTGTCTTTTTATCATACCTATTCGTAGGTATCGGTTATGGTGTCGAAAGCATATGGTTTAGTATTGTTATCGGCTGGATAATAGCCGATATAACAGGGTTTTACATGTATCATAAACAAAAGAAAAACGACTTTTTAAATACGAAAGCATTATAAGATTAAAAATAGTGAAAAAAGACAAAGAAAGTTGTTTTTTGTAATGGCAATTTCAAAAAAATAAGTATATACTTAATACAATCGCTGAAGGTTGATGGTATTGTATCAGTAAGCCCAAGGTTATTGAGGTTTGTAAAAAGCGTGGGGTTACAGCAATCTTCCGTTTCTTCTTAAAAGATGCAATGTCGCTTGAGCAAAGCATTGGCTTGGCTCGAAAAACAAACCCCGATTATTTGGAGATTTTACCAGGCACAGCACTTGATGTTATTGATTTAATTCGTCCACTTGTACAACAACCATTAATCTTTGGTGGACTTATTACAAAAGAAAGTCAAATTCGAGCTTGTATTGAGCGTGGCGCAGTCGCAATTACAACAAGTGATGATTCACTTTGGGAGATATCAATTTAAATATAATTTAAATTAAAAACGCATAAAACGTTTTCAGAAAATAATAAAGCAAAACATATTGAAAAAAAATATAAAAGGTCTATAATACTGATATGGCGTTGAATAAGAGTAGTAGACAGATGTACTAAACATAGAGAACTAGTGGTTGGTGTAAACTAGTAAAAGGCATCTATCGAACGTGCTTAGGAGCTTATAAGTCGAAGGATCTTGAGGCTTATACGTATGTCGGCGAAAACGACTAGGAGTGCTAGACATTGTCTAGAATTAAGGTGGTACCGCGTTTATTACGTCCTTAGCTTACGAGCTAAGGATTTTTTTATTTTTGGACAGAAAAAGGAGAAAAAAGAAAATGTTTAAAAAAGGCTTATTATTTATAATGGTACTTGTTACTACATTTGTGTTAGTATCATGTGGCTCATCAAATGTTTATGAATACATTCTTGATGATTCTTACGAAGGATTTATTACTTTAGGTACATCAGCAGACTATGCACCATACGAATGGCCTATGAGCGTTGATGGCAAACAAACAATTGTCGGTATTGATATCGAAATTGCAAAAGAAGTAGCTAAAGCATTAAAGAAAAATTTAAAAGTTATTAATAAAGGTTTCGACTTCTTATTGGATGACTTACAAAACGGTAAAGTTGATTTCGTACTTGCAGGCATGACACCAAATGAAGACCGTGCAAAAGTAGTTGACTTTTCTAAAGTATACTATGAAGCAATTCAAGTTATCTTAATTAAAGAATCAAACTTAGATAAATTTACTTCAATTGAATCATTAGATGTTGCTACTGTGAAAATTGGTGCACAACTAGGTTCAATTCAACAAGAATTAGCAGAAGAATTTACAAAATCTCAAAAACAATTTATTCAAGCAGTACCAGATTTAGTATTAAGACTCAATGACGGACAAATAGACGCAGTTATCTTAGAAAAACCAGTTGCTGATGGATATTTAGCAAATACTAAAGGATTAGCTATCGCCAATATTGCTATTGGGGACCCAGATGGTGGTTCAGCAGTAGCTGTTCAAAAAGGAAATGCTGAATTATTAGCTGTTGTTAATCGTGTAATCGATGAATTAATCGAAAGTGGCAAAATGGATCAAATCGTTAACGAAATGATTCTGAAAAATGAAAACTAACAATGAATTTTAAGTTTATCTTAGATCCATATTATATTGGTATTTTCCTACAAGGGTTAGGAATGACAATATTATTGGCGGTATTGTCAGTGATTCTAGGCTCGTTACTAGGACTCATACCAGCATTTATGCGTTTATCTAAAAATAAAGTGTTAAAGTATTCAGCAACTGCATATGTGGAAATTATTAGAGGAACCCCTTTATTAGTTCAAGTTTTACTTATTTACTCATTTGTACAAATGCCAGTTACTTTATTTATAGGCATTGATTTATCTTCATTTATTCCAGGTATGCTTGCATTACTTATTAATTCAAGTGCTTACGTATCTGAAGTTATTCGTGGAGGTATCTTATCTGTTGACCGTGGTCAGAAGGAAGCGGCACTAAGTTTAGGGTTAAGTGATGCGCAAACAATGAAACGCATCGTCTTGCCGCAGGCAATTAAAAATATTATTCCTGCACTTGGTAACGAATTTGTAACAATGATTAAAGAAACATCTATCTTTATGTATTTAGGTATTGCAGAACTTATGTATAGTGCTGTTATAGTTAGAAGTCAAACATATTTAGTAAAAGAAGCCTATATTATTGTTGCCATCTTATATTTCGCACTAACCTTTCCAACATCTAAATTGATGGCGTATATTGAAAGGAGATTAAAAGTTAGCGATGCAAAATAAAATAATACAAGTTATTGATCTTAAAAAAGAATTCAAAGATGGAACTAAAGCATTAAATGGTTGCACTGTTAGTTTTGAAGAAGGCAAGGTAACTGTAATTATTGGGCCAAGTGGTTCAGGAAAATCAACGTTACTACGTATGCTCAATTTAATGGAAGAGCCAACATCTGGCGATATCTTAATGCAAGGCCAATCGATTTTAACAAAAGATTTCAATATCCAACAACATCGTGAACATGTTGGTATGGTTTTTCAAAACTTCAATTTATTTCCTCATTTAAGTATTATAGATAATTTAAACTTAGCTCAAATACTTGTTAAGAAAAAAACAGTGGAAGAAGCGACAGCAACTTCGCTTAAACTTCTAGAAAAAGTTGGGCTAATTGAAAAGAAAAACAATTATCCAAATCAATTATCAGGCGGGCAAAAACAACGTATAGCTATCGCTCGTGCGCTTGCTATGGAGCCAAAAGTTATGTTGTTTGATGAGCCGACAAGCGCGCTTGACCCAGAAATGATCGGTGAAGTTTTAAATGTTATGAAAGACTTAGCAAATTCGGGTATGACAATGATTGTTGTTACACACGAAATGGGCTTTGCAAAGGCGTTTGCAGACAAGGTTATTGTTATGGATGCTGGATTAATTATTGAAGAAAATGATCCTTCAGTTCTATTTAAAAATCCTTCGAGTGAGCGTACAAAAAACTTCTTAAACAAAGTTTTATCAATTTAATATATTAAAAAAATCACTTCGTAAATGAAGTGATTTTTTATTATTGTTTACAAGATTCACAGTATCCATAAAACGTTAAGTCGTGTTCGATAATTTGAAAGTTTAATTTTGACTCAAAGTTTTTTATTTGATCTTCTAAATGACAGTCAAATTCAAGAATTTTTTTGCACTTAAGACACATCACATAATGGTGATGCTCATGGTTTTTTATGATTTGATAATACATGGTACCTTGAATATTACTTTTTGAAACAAGACCGTTATCAAATAAAACATCGAGTGTTCGATAAATAGTTGATAAGTCCATTGCATTTTTTGGTAATTCTTGATTGATGATTTCGGCACTCATCGGTTTTTTATATTGTTCAAGGAGTGAAAAAATGGCTTTACGATGTTTTGTCATTCTCATATTGATTCCCCCTTAAATACTTTTCGAATGAGTATTGATATTAGTAAAACAAACGTGTATACAACGACAATTGTTGAACCCGTTGGAATATCAATAACATACGATAACCATATCGCTATAAACACTAAACCAATAACACTTAAAGCGCTAATAATTAATGTGCTTTTAAAACTTTTTGCATATTGTGAAGCAATTAATGCAGGGAAGATTAAATAGGCAGATATCAATAACATACCAACTGTTCTCACACCGATTACAATAAATACAGCACTTAAACTTGATAAAGCATATTTTAAAAGTTTATGTTTTACACCAGTAACTTTGGCGTGTGTTAAATCATAGGCTGATGAAAGTAGCGGGCGATAAAACAATAAAACAAAGATTAAAACAGCGACAAGTAAAACAAGTGCTGTATACACATCATATCTTGTGGATGCTGTAATCATACCAACTAATAAGCTTTCTATTGAGCGATTAAAGCCATCTGACAAACTTACGACAATTAAGCCGACAGCCAATGAAAATGCGGATACAACGCCAATAGCAGCATCATGATGCATCATTTTTTGTTCACCTAAAAAAGTTATCGCAAACGATGCGAGTACTGCAAATGGAATGGCAAAGTATAACGGTTGACTAAAGAGTAATACACCAAAGATAATACCTGTGAATGCAACATGACTAAGTCCATCAGCAATCATGGATTGTTGATTTAAAACTAAAAACGGACTCAATAGTGCAGCACTTACTGCCAGTAGTATTCCTAACAAAAGGACGTTTTGAATAAGTGGCGAGGCTAAAAAATCAAACATGGTCATGGCCTCCTTTGTTATGTGATTTAAAATCTTTTAAGGAACCAAAATATTTAACTTCTTGGTCAACGTACATTAAAATATGGTTATCGCAATCTAAGTTATTAACATCATGAGTAACAAAAATAATGGTCATACCCTCATCGTTTAATTTATGAATAAGTTTATAAAACTTAGTCCTAAAATCAGGATCAAGTGCACTTGTTGGTTCATCTAAGATAAGAATTTCTGGGTTAGAAATAATCGAGCGGATGAAAAATACACGTTGTTGTTGACCTCCAGATAATGTAGCCATCATTTCGTTTTTATAATCCAATAAATCCATTTCAATGAGCCACTTATCAATAAGTTCATGATCTTTTTTAGATACAAATAATCTTTGGTTATTAAAACCTGAATAAATAACTTCAGATACGGTAATCGGAAAGTTTGATTTTGAATTTAACGTTTGAGGTAAATAACCAATTTTTTTAGTTGTAATATCAATCGTACCAGCTGAAGGTTTTACCAAGTTTAATATTGATTTTACAAGTGTTGATTTCCCACCGCCATTTGGGCCGATGATGTATAAAAAATCCTGTTTATATAATTTGAAATCAATATTGTTAAGTGCAGATAAATTACCATATTTAACACTTACATGATTGAAATCAATCATTAAGGGCAAGTTTGATATATTCGTAGTTTTGTTTGAATAAGTCGACATAACGGACTCCTTCTTTAAATTCATTTTTACTTATATTATGGTAACCATGTAGCGTATATATTGTGAGTTCATACCCTTCGTTTCTTAAATTGTCTTTCAAACTTTGAGCACCTTTCGGGTCAACAAGTTCTTCAATAAATAAATAATGTGCATTGGCTAGAACAAGTTTGGACTTAAGTGCTTCAATTTGTTTAAGTGTAACATCAGCATCTGGTTGATAACTTTCGCTTAAGGATACAATATTTATTTGATAACGTGCTCCAAATGCACTCATAGCATTATGACCATAAAAGAAAATTGTTGGATTATTTTTTGTTTCAAGTAAAGTTTCAAATAGAGTGTGAACGTTAAGAATTTCTTCTTGATATGAATTTGCATTAGTTAAATAGTAATCTCTTGACTCTGGATCAATTGCGATAACTTCATTTAGAATCACATTCATTAGATTTATAAATACAATAGGGTCTGTCCAATAATGATTATCATGGGTATGATCATCATGTTCATGATGAGAGGTTTCGTGGTCAAACTCCATTTCAATGTATTCATGAAGATTTAAGACGTTTAGATTATTGCTTGAGACTTTACTTACCCAAGGCTCGAAAGTATCGCTTGTATATATGAAGAGTTTTGAATTTTTGATACTTTCGATTTCCTTAGGAGAAGGTTCATAATCATGAATTTCAGATCCAAGTGGTGTTAGAAGAGAAACACTCATTTTATCACCAACGATGTTAGTGACAATGTCGTATTGAAAATAAAGGGAAGTTACGATTTCTGCATTTTTGGTCTTTGAGCATGAAATTAAAAAAAGTGGTGAAAGTGCAAACGTAAAAACGATCATTATTTTTCTTAATATTTTCATAACATAACCTCGCGTTTCTTAGTCTATGAATATTATATCACGCTTTTGTTGTATTGCAAATCGTTTGCAAAATAAAAAAAGCATCTTTATATAAGATGCATAAGTTAAATCTTGCTTATTAAGATTAAATATTAATTGTTGTTACTAAATAAAAAAGATGCAACTATTATGCATCCTCTAATCCATTAACTAATACGGCAAGGCTACTTTTATGTCTTGCTACAAAGTTCGCATGATAAATACCTTTCGCAAGTCCTTTATCAAGTTTCTTGTGGGCATAAGATAATGTAGTTTGTGCTAGTTCTTTATCATTAGCCGCTACTGCACTATGAACGGCTTTAATAGCAGTTTTTACAGATGATTTAAAAGAAGCGTTGGTCAAACGACGTTTTTCATTAGTTTTATTGCGTTTGATTTGTTGTTTAATATTAGCCACAACATTCACCTCCTAGTTTATACGCAAACTAATTGTATCAAAAGAAGCCTAAAAAAGCAACAATAAACTACAGTAAATTTCAAAAATATGTTAAAATATTTAATAATAAGAGAGGATAAGAGTATGACAACAGCAAATAAGATAACAATTTTACGCGTTTTTTTAATTCCGATCATGATTTTATTCATTTATTTGAATAATCTAGGAACAATAAATATGTTTGGATTGTATGTAATGAATGTAAATCAGTTCATTTTTACAATATTATTTATTGTAGCATCATTAACAGATTTCTTGGACGGGTATATAGCAAGAAAGTACAACCAAGTAACAACCTTTGGAAAATTTGTTGATCCAATTGCAGATAAAGTATTAGTAATTACTGTGATGCTTTACTTAATGCAATTAGACCCAACGCGTGTTGCTCTATGGGGAATCATGATTGTTATTGTTCGTGAGTTTATGGTTACAGGTATACGACTCTTGGCTGTAGACAAAGGTTCAGTAATTGCTGCATCACCATTTGGCAAAATCAAAACAGCAACAACAATGGTTGCCTTAGTGTTTTTATTATTTACTTACTCAATTAACATAAATGAATCAGCATTTGTTTTCTATTTAGGCAATATTTTATGGTACTTAACAGTATTGTTCACGCTACTTAGTGGGCTTGATTACTTATTTAAAAACCGTCAAATTGTCTTTGAAAGCATTTAAAAAAGTAATTTTTAACAAAATGTCGTATGATAATATAGAAAGATGAATTTAAGGTGGATTAGATGGAAAAAGACAAAAGAGCTCAAGCGCTAGAAATAGCGATGAAACAAATTGAAAAACAATACGGTAAAGGGGCGATCATGAAACTTGGTGATGAAGCCGACCGTAAAATATCGACCATTTCTACAGGTTCACTCACTTTAGATATTGTATTAGGTGTAGGTGGTTATCCTAAAGGACGTATTATTGAAATATACGGTCCTGAAAGTTCAGGTAAAACAACACTAGCTCTTCACGCAATTGCGGAAGCACAAAAAAATGGTGGATATGTTGCGTTTATCGATGCTGAACATGCATTAGATCCTGTTTATGCAAGAAATTTAGGCGTTGATGTTGATAATCTTATATTGTCGCAACCAGATACAGGTGAACAAGCACTTGAAATTGCAGAAGCATTAATTCGTAGTGGTGCGGTAGATACAATTGTTATTGACTCAGTAGCTGCTTTAGTACCTGAAGCAGAAATTAATGGCGAAATGGGTGACTCACACGTTGGTCTACAAGCTCGACTTATGAGTCAAGCGATGCGTAAACTTTCGGGTGCAATCTCAAAAGCCAATACAACTGCAATTTTTATTAACCAAATTCGTGAAAAAGTTGGTGTTATGTTTGGTAACCCAGAAACTACACCAGGAGGACGTGCTCTTAAGTTTTATGCATCGGTTCGTTTAGAAATTAGACGCAGCGAGCAAATTAAAAATGGTGCAGACATTGTCGGTAATAAAGCAAACATAAAAGTTGTTAAAAACAAAGTGGCACCTCCATTCAAAGTAGCAACTGTCGATATTATCTATGGTAAAGGTGTTTCAAAAACAGGCGAGCTTGTCGATTTAGCAAGCGCGTTAGATATTGTACAAAAAGCTGGAGCTTGGTTTTCATATGAAGGCGAAAAAATTGGCCAAGGTCGTGAAAATGCGAAAACGTATTTAGATGAACATCCAGAAATTTACAATAAAATTCATAAGGCTGTACTAGAGCATTATAATATGAATTAAGTGAACAAAATAAACTATTAAATAGTTTAAGTCTAGGAAGTAAACCCTAGACTTTTTTTATTTATATATGATCATATGAAAATACGTCATAAATACATTCAGATTTCTTAATACATGATACGATTGCGGATAAATATGTGTCATCAATTGTCTTATTTGGTATAATAAGATAAAGGTTCGGTGAGGACATGTTCTCTACAGTTCAAAAAAATATGTTAAATGCTTTCCATTATTATGGAGAAAAATATCCCATTCATATTGGAGGGATTTTATACTTGCCAAAAGCATATAAAGATAGACTCATAGAAGCTATTTATCATGTAACTAGCGATATTGAATTACTAGAGTATACACTTTTAAACAATACTTTTGTTAAGACGAAACAAACGTTAGTCATTGATGAATTATTCGACATCTCAGCAATCCAATCATATTTCGATAAACCATTTATAGAGGAAACATTACTTTATCGAATAGGCATACTTATTCAAAAAGATAATCTTTTACTTATATCTGTATTCAATCATTTAATTAGTGATAGCTACAGCATGAATCTGTTCTTACATGCTGTTTTATCGTATATAAGTCAAAAGGAAGTATTTGAATTTAATAATAACTATGACGATTTTGTTAAGAGTGAACATGAAGGGAAAAACACACGAGATTTTTGGAAAAACTATTTAGAAAACTATAGCCTAACATCTATATCCAGTTTTCCATATACAAAAAAATTATTTAAAACAACTCGTAAAGCACTCACCTTTTCAAATTCTGAATCGAAACTTATTGATGAATTTTGCATCAAACATAATGTTTCACCAGCAATTGTATTTGAATCAGCATTAAGCTATATCTTAAGTCATATTCACGGTGAAAACAATGTTACATATGGCATTACATCACTTAATCGAAAATCAGCATTTAAACAAACCTTTGGACCGTTTATTCAAACCCTTCCAATAAAAGTTGAATTAAAAAATTCAATAAGTGAGACACTAAAAAGCATTCAAAGACGACATATGGAAGTTTTTCGCCATCAAAGTGTTGATTACAAAGACTTGTTGTATCTAAATAAAAATGAAGGTGTGTTATTTGATGCGTTAATTACTTACCATAAGCCATTAGATGAAACTTATAATATACCATATAAGTATGAAGTCTTAAATAGTTCCTATAACGATTTACCTCTAGTAATAAACATTGAGCGAAGAAACTTAAATCATCCCTATATAGTTTATTTTGACTTAAGTAGTGAAATATTCAATGATGAGGAAGAAAGGTTTTTAAAACGATTTAAACACGTTTTACTTGACATCATACATGAACACAAAATAACTTACCTACTTGAAGATGAAGCGTGTTACTATAACAATCAATATGTGTCTTGTTATCGTAAAAAACAGTCATTGATTGATACGATTGAAACAACTTTAAATATGTATAACTATTTAAAAATTTATGATTTAAATAATGAAATGACGTTTGAAAAATTAAATAGACTTCGTAAAAAGTTCGCATATAAGCTAAATATGTTTTATGAACATGAAGAAATTATTGAATTAAATCTTGATAAATCGATTGAATTAGTAATTGCTATATTAGGTGTATTAACAGCGGGGAAGATATTTACAATAAAACAGCAAAACAAGTCCATTTATCCATCAATTTCAATGGATTTCTTTAAGGATATTGAATCCTATGGTTTTTTAGATAATAAGCCTAATGAAAGAATTGCAGTTTATTACACATCAGGTACAGAAGGACCAAGTAAAAAAGTTTTACTCACGGAGGATGCACTATTAAACTATATAGAAAATGTACCTTTTAGTTGTAACATTACAACAAAAGATACCATATTAAGTATATCTAACCCAACATTTGATATTTTTTTAGAAGATATAATGCTCGCTTTTATCAAAGGAACATCGATTGTGTTATGCGATCTTGAGCACACATCACAAATCGATAAAGAATTGACATACATATCAACAACACCAAGTGTTATTTATCACCTTTTGGAATATCATACATCAATTTTTAATTCAGTAAAACACATTGTATTAGGTGGTGAGACCCTCACACAAAATATAGTAAATAAACTAAAAAGTGTGTCTCAGGCAACAATCTACAATACCTATGGTCCAACAGAGACTACGATTGCCGTAACAGCAACAAAAGTTGATAAAGAGTTAAGTATTGGTAAACCTATAAAAAACGTAATCGTTGAAGTGCGTTCAAAGAATAAAAAACGATTACCATTTTATACATTAGGTGAAATAACTGTAGGTGGCATCGCATTAGCAGACCATATTGACCTAACAGGAACAGAAGAAGGCTTGCGATATTTTACAGGCGACTATGGCTATATAGATAGTAAAGGTTTTATACATTTTTTAGGCCGCCGTGACCGTGAAATTAAAAGGCGTGGTGTCAGAATCAATTTAGAAGGTTTAGACAATATCTTAAATGGTCATCCATTAGTAAAACAGGCCGTATCTAAATATCATGATGGAAAAATAATTAGTTATATCGATGGTTTAAACCTTTCAAAAGAGACAATCTATAATTACTTAAAAGAGAATTTACCACAAACATGGTTACCCGATGGAATCGAAAACTTAAATGCAAGTTTATCCAACCACGGGAAACTTAAAGTCAATCGTAAATCGATATTTAAACCAAAGACAAAAAAAGAAAAAACCTTTTTAAAGGTAGTAAAAAAGGTCTTTGAAATTGATAAACTTTATGTAGAAGATACATTTAATGATATTCATGGCACATCAATTAAAGCATTAATTTTAATTATTGAGCTGGAAAAATATGGTATACACATATCGATGTCAAACATTTATAATACACGCTATGTTGTTGATTTATTAAATCATAAACAAAATGAAGGCTTAGAGATAGATTTCAACAACTTTAAATTAGAAGCTAATGAAATTATTTACAAGGAAAAAAAACCAAAAGAAGTTTTAGTCCTTGGTGCAAGCGGCTATTTAGGCAGTCATCTCACATTTGAACTTATGAAACAAAACATTCGAGTTATTGCATATGTGAGAGATCAACATAGATTTTATACACACTATAATAAGTATTTCAATGAATCTTTTAACGGCATTATGATTGAAGGACATACAAGAGAACTTAAAAACAAACTTAAATCATTTGACATTGATTGTGTAATTAACTGTATTGCTAAAGTTGATTACGTAGGTGAAGCGCGATTGTATGAAGAAGCAAATGTTCAAAGTGTTGTTGATATCTTAGCGTATGTAAATGAAATAAATATCCCTTTATATCACATATCCACATTAGGTCTTGGCATAAACCAAGAAGATTTTAACGAAACAAGTAAAATTAAAAATCCAATGTATGATAATTTATACTTAAAATCAAAATTCATGGCCGAATATCTTGTTTTAAAAGAAAATATCGATAAAGTTAAACACCACATTATCCGAGTTGGTAATTTAATGCCTAGATTTAAGGATTATAAGTTTCAAATTAACAAAGAGGAAAACTTATTTATGTTGCTACTCCAAAATGCTAAAAAGACAAAAGTATTACCACAGAGTTATCAAAATACTTTGTTTGACGTATCACCAGTTGATTTCGTATCAAAGAAAATAGTTCATCTTATTAAATATGAAACAAATATGCCTGTATATCATGTTTTTGAAGAACCAAAAGTAACACTTGAAGAAATAATCGGTAATATTCATTACGATAAAGGTACACATCTATCGATACCAATCATCAGTGCCTCGTCGAAATATACAAATATGCTTTTAGATGAAACAAAGTACCCTAAATTATATATTGATCAAACCTATTTGAAACATATGTTATAAAAAAGTGGTAGGCGAGTTTAATGCCTACCACTTTTAATATTCAATTATTTATTTAAGTAAAACTTTAACATCCACGCATGTTTTTCAAATGCAGCAATTGTTGAAATACATAAATCTGCAGTTACTTCATCGCCTAAACCTTGTGCAACATCAATGATTGCTTTTAAGTTTTCAGCAATATGTAAAAAATCATGTAAGATGGCTTCAACCATTTCTGCTGAATCTTTTTCCTCGGTTTCTTCTTTTAATGTTGTAAGTGTTAAGTATTCTTTTAAAGTTGAAGCAGGTTTTCCACCAATTGTTAATAATCTTTCTGCAAACTCATCATACAGTTCATTAACTTCATTGTAATACTCTTCAAACTTTTCATGTAGCGCGAAGAAGTTAGAACCCTTTACATACCAATGATAGTGATGCAATTTAACGAAAAACACTTGTAAATCACTAACTACCACATTCAAACTCTTTTGTAATTTTTCCATATATAAATCCTCCTTTTTTCAATTTTTATTATAGCACTATTTTGTATTCAAAACAAACCATAAGTCTTATTTAGAATAAATATAAGCCTTGTTTATAAAAAATACGATTTAATCAATTTTTGTAATAAAATCCAAGTCTAAAATATCACGGATAGCTTTAGTGACTAATTTTTCCAAAACATCCATATTTATTTCACTTAGTTTTTTAACATATAAACAACTTTTCCCAAAAGTAAACTTACCAAGATTTTTAAGTTCGTCATAGGACTCAAGGTTATAAGAAAAATATAGGGTTATTGCATTTTTACGGTTTGCAATACCAAACATCGGCATGTGACCACTAGCACCTGTTTTATATACATACTTTAAATCTCCAAAACCGATTATAGAACCCCATAGTTTTGGTTCATACCCTGTTATTTTTTTGCCAAGATTAATCAATGAAACAATATCGGGGTAGCGATTTTTCTCAATTGATTGTATAAACGGTGTTATATCGTGGCTCGTTATTTCCATAAATAACTCCTTTTATTACAGACTTAAGACTATCTACCTGCATTATAACATTAAAAGATATATAATTTAGTAGTAAAAAAATAATAGTAAAATCACAGATTTTGTGATATGATATTTTAGCGGGTGATAAAAATGTTTGATAGATTAAAATTAATGGAAGAAACCTATGTGAATATTCAAAATAAATTGGCTTCTGGAACAGTTGATGTAAAAGAAATGACCAGTTTATTAAAAGAAATGAGTTCACTAGAAGACGCGGTAGAAGTATACCGTGAATATAAACAAAAAGAAGAAGAGTTACATAATATTGAAGATATTATTAAAAACGAAAAAGATCCAGAAATGTTAGAAATGGCTGAGTTTGAAAAGGATACATTAAAAGAGGCTATTGAAGAACTTGAAGATCGTCTTCGTATTTTATTGTTACCTAAAGATCCTAACGATGATAAAAATGTTATCATCGAAATTAAGGGTGCTGCTGGTGGCGATGAAGGAAATATTTTTGCTGGCGACTTGTTTAGAATGTATTCTAAATATGCTGAAGCTAAAGGCTTTAAGATTGAGATATTAAATGCCATGGAAGGCTCTATGGGAGGATTTACCTCAATTGAGTTCATGGTATCTGGAAAAATGGTTTATTCGTTATTTAAATACGAATCAGGGGTACACCGTGTACAAAGAGTTCCTGAAACAGAGTCACAAGGACGTATACATACTTCAACATCGACTGTGTTGGTAATGCCTGAAGCTGAAGAAGTAGAAATTGATATTAAATGGGATGATATTCGTGTGGACACTTACAACTCTAGTGGTCCAGGTGGTCAATCTGTAAATACAACAAAATCAGCAGTACGGTTAACGCATATTCCAACAGGTATGATGGTTGCTTGTCAAGAAGGTAAGAGTCAACACGAAAATAAAGATAAAGCCTTTAGATTATTAAAAGCACGAATTTATGACCAAATCATTAATGAACAACTTGAAAAAGAAGGTGCTGAAAGAAAAGCCCTTGTTGGTCGTGGAAATCGCAGTGAAAAAATTAGAACATATAACTATCCTCAAAATCGTGTAACTGATCATAGAATTGGTTTAACACTTCAAAGATTAGATGCAATAATTGAAGGAAACTTAGATTTAATTTTAGAACCACTTATTAACGAATTTCAAAAACGTCAATTAGTTGGAGAATCACTATGACATATGAACAGCTGTTGAAAGTTTCTTCAACGAAAGCTTTTGAACACGATATGGAAGCAGAAGCAGTAAAACTTTTACTCTTAGAGTTATCAGGATTTACACCAACAGAGTTTTATTTAAATGTAAAAAAAGACGTTCCAAAAGATTTCATTGAATTTTTCAATGAAAAACTTGCATTATATTTAATAGACAAAGTGCCTGTACAGCACATCTTAGGATTTAGCTATTTTTTTGGAAGAAAGTTTAAAGTTAACAATAACACACTTATTCCAAGAGCAGAAACTGAACAACTTGTTGAACATGTATTAATGGCATACGATGATTTGTTTGAAAACAAAAGCGTCGATGTTGTCGATTTAGGAACAGGTTCAGGATGTATCGCGATTACTTTAAAACTTGAAGAAGATTTAATGAATATGTGTGCATACGATATAAGTATAGATGCGCTAGAAGTAGCAAAAGAAAATAGTGAAATACTAGGAGCAAACGTACGTTTTGGTGTTAGCAACTGGTTTAGCGCTATTGACTCTAAATTTGATATTATTGTTGCAAATCCACCATATATTCCGAAAACAGAAGTTGTCGAAAATATTGTACAAAAAGAGCCGAGCGTTGCCTTATATGGTGGCGAAGAAGGTTTAGATTATTACGTTGAAATTTTAAAAAATGCACCGAAATTCTTAAAAGAAAAAGCATTTATCGCATTTGAACATGGTTATCAACAAAGACAAGCAATCTACAACATTGCAAAACGTTATTTTCCGGATGCTAAAATTGTTCAACTTGAAGATTTAGCAGGCAAAGATCGCTTTACATTTGTATATATTGGACGTGAAAAATAATGAAATATGAAGTTGTTGTATTTCCTACAGATACCGTTTATGGTATAGGAACTTCAATTTATAATCAAAAAGGGATCGATCGCATTTATGAAATTAAAGCACGATCTATAGATAAAAAAATTCCAGTATTATGCAGTAGTCTCAATGATTTAAAAGATATCATTGAAATTGACGAACGACTCATAAAAATAACGGATAATTTTTGGCCTGGCGCATTAACTATTATTGTAAAAACAACAGAAAAACACGAAAAAATTACAGGTGAAAAAACATTAGCCGTTCGTTCACCGAACCACAACGAACTTCTAGATTTATTAAAAAAAGAAGGACCGATGCGCGTAACAAGTTTAAACATTAGTGGTGAACCACCACTTGTTAATAAGCAATTAGTATATGAAAAATACAGTCATGTGGTAGACTATATATATAACTTTGAGTTAAATTTCAGTGCCGTATCTTCAACGATTATTGATGCTACTGGCACGGATTTAAAGGTTTTAAGACAGGGAGAATTGTTGTTAGAAGATATTTTAAAAACAATCTCATAAAACAAAGGAGGAATGTCTATGACAGTCCGAGAGTATCTTGACTTACATAAGCCAGACCAATATGTTTTAACCGACCGCATGCGCGTTTTGATTAGCGAAGATTCGCTTCGTTATTTGAATTTGGATGAAGTTAATGTCATCAAAGCAGAAGAAACAACTACGGGATTAAAACTACATACGGACTACATTGCTGATCAATGTTAGTTTAAAATGAAAAAAACAATTGCAAAATTGTTTTTTTTGTATACAATTTCAAAAATTAGTATATAATTAAAAAGTTGGAAAGAAGGAATTTTATGGAAATAAGAAATATTGCAATTATTGCCCATGTTGACCATGGTAAAACAACCCTCGTAAATAAGTTACTTGAACAAAGCGAAGATTATGATGCACATTCAATGTTGGATGAACGTGTCATGGATAACAACGCGATTGAAAGAGAACGCGGAATTACGATTTTAGCAAAAAACACGGCAATCTTATATAAAGATACACGCATTAACATTTTAGACACTCCAGGACACGCGGACTTTGGTGGTGAAGTTGAGCGAATTGTTCACATGGTTGATGGCGTGTTACTGTTAGTAGATGCGTATGAAGGGGTTATGCCTCAAACACGCTTCGTATTGAAAAAAGCATTAGAAGCTAATTTAGTACCTATCGTATTTATTAATAAAATTGATCGACCATTCGCTAATGTTCAAAAAGCATTAAATGAAGTTTACGATTTATTTATTGATTTAGGGGCTAATGATGAACAACTTGATTTTAAAGTTTTATATGGCTCAGGGTTACAAGGTATTGCAAGCACAGAACCAATCTTAGATCCGCAAAATAGAATGTATCCAATTTTAGATACAATTTTGGAAGTTGTTCCAAAACCTGCAACAGAAATTGATAAACCACTCAAGTTTCAACCAGCTTTAATTGATTATAATGATTATGTTGGCCGTATGGGTATTGGTAAAATATATCAAGGAACGATGCGAGTAAACGAAACGGTATTAGCGTTACGCATTGATGGTAGTGAAGTATCTTTTAGAATTCAAAAAATTATTCAAAGTACAGGTATTAGTAAAAAAGAAGTTGAAGTTGCCTATGCAGGAGATATTGTATCGATTGCAGGGTTATCAGATATCCATGTTGGTGAAACGATTACGACACCAGTAGATAAAGAAAGACTTCCGATTTTACATATTGATGAACCAACTGTTGAAATGACATTCTTAACAAATAACAGTCCACTTGCAGGAAAAGAAGGACGTTTTGTTACAGCATCTAAATTAGAAGATAGACTTTATCGTGAAATACAAAAAGACGTAAGTTTACGAGTAAATCGTCTTCAAGGAAGTGAATCGTGGCTTGTTAAAGGTCGTGGTGAACTTCATTTAAGTATTTTAATTGAAAATATGCGCCGTGAAGGTTTTGAATTCCAAGTATCAAGACCAACAGTAATTTTAAAAGACATTGATGGCGTAAAATGTGAACCATACGAAGACGTTTTAATTGACTGTCCAAATGAATACACAGGAACAGTCATTGAAATGCTAGGTGAACGACGCGGTGAACTTATTAAAATGGAACAATCGCATACATTTACTCGTATGAACTATGTTGTACCTTCTAGAGGACTAATCGGATTTATGACTAACTTCTTAACAGCAACAAAAGGTTATGGTATTTTAAATCACTCATTTTTAGAATATCGTCCATACGTTGGCGATACTGTAGGAAACCGTAAACTTGGCGTATTAGTTTCGTTAAACCAAGGTATGACAACAGCATACGCAATTGGTCGACTTGAAGACCGCGGTATTATGTTTGTTGAACCACGTGTTCAAGTTTATGAAGGCATGATTGTTGGTGAAGCAAATAAAGAAACGGATTTAGTTGTAAACGTGACACAGGAAAAACAATTAACAAACATGCGTTCATCAAGTAAAGATGCTACTGTCGTACTTAAAAAACCTAGAAGAATGTATTTGGAACAATGTTTATCATTTATAGATGATGATGAACTCATTGAAATTACTCCGCTAAGCATTCGCTTAAGAAAAAAATATTTAAAAGCAAACGAACGTAAAAAGGCAAATTATACCCAAAACAATGATTAAGGTATTTTTGCCTTTTTCATTAGCCTATGAACGTGATATAATAATTAAGAAATGAATAATAGAAGGAAGTGACACTATGAAAGTAGTTATCGGTAGTGATCATGCTGGATTTGAATTAAAAGAGCATGTCAAAGACTATTTAAAGCAAAAGCAAATTGATGTTGTCGATGTTGGAACGAACAGTTTAGAAAGTGTTGATTATCCAATTTATGGCAAAAAAGTTGGCGAAGCAGTCGTTAACGACAATTATGATTTTGGCATTGTTGTATGTGGTACAGGTATTGGTATTTCAATTGCAGCAAACAAAGTAAAAGGTGTTCGTGCAGCACTTGTATACAACGAAGATACAGGCAGACTTGCTAAGGAACACAATAACGCGAACGTTATCGCGCTTGGTGGTAGAACGACAAAACCTGAAGAAGCTGATGCTATTATTGATTCGTATTTAAATGCACAGTTTGAACAACGCCATCAAAAGAGAATAGACTTACTTAACAAATAAAAAATAAGGGGGATTTTTTATGCATAAAGTCGTCATTCTTGACCATCCATTAATTCAACATAAGATGGCCAAAATAAGGGATAAGAACACAGGAACAAAAGATTTTAGAGAAAGTGTTTCTGAAATAAGTGGTTTAATTACTTATGAAATTACACGTGATTTAGAAACTGTTCCAAAGGAAATTGAAACACCGATAACACCGATGATCGCAAATGTCTTAAAACGACAAGTAGTTATCGTACCAATTTTAAGAGCTGGATTAGGAATGGTTGAAGGCATTCAAACAATTATACCAACAGCAAAAATTGGTCATATTGGTTTATATCGTGATGAAGAGACTTTAGAACCTAAAGTTTATTATGCAAAATTTCCTGAAGGTGTTGAAAATAGCGTTGTTATTTTAGTGGATCCAATGCTTGCAACAGCAGGCTCTGCATCTAAAGCGATTGACATTTTAAAGGAAAGTAAAGTAAAAGATATTCGCTATGTTGGCTTAGTTGGATGTCCTGAAGGTGTCGCAAGACTAAAAAAAGACCATCCAGACGTGCCAATTTACTTGGCTGCATTAGATAGTCATTTAAATGAACAAGGTTATATTGTACCTGGTTTAGGGGATTGTGGCGATCGTTTGTTTGGAACAAAATAAAACTTGTAATAAAGCCTTGGTAATTTAGTTACCAAGGCTTTTATTTTACCAAAACGAAAGTTTCAATTTTTTCTAATTCAACAAATTCTTTAAATTCATGTTTCATATCAGTCAATAAGGAATCAATGGGTTCAAGCGATGTAAACTCATAAGACACAATATCAGTATAATCCTTTTGAATCATAGTTACATGGTCTTTTATCGCATATTCAAATCGATCAATTAATGAATATGGCATTTTCACTAAATAATGACTTGCAAGTATGCGCTTATAAATATCTGCTATTTTTACAACTTCCTTAGCAGCATTGCTGTATGCCCGAATTAAGCCACCACTGCCCAACTTAATTCCACCAAAGTAACGTACAACAACACATAAACAATCGGTTAAGTTGTGTGCTTTTAAAATTTCTAATATCGGAACTCCAGCAGTCCTTGATGGTTCTCCGTCATCATTTGCACTTGCATACTCGGCGTTTTTTCCGCGAATATATGCACTACAATAGTGGGTAGCCTTAGGATATCTTTTTTTTGCGTCATTGATAAGTGTTGATATATCGGTATCCATCGTTATTGGATAGAGTATTCCGATAAATTCAGATTTTTGAATGACGATTTTGTTTTCATAAATGTCTTTAATGTAATACATAAAATCACCATAATAAGTATAACATACTTATAAAATAATTATGAAAACGACATCGATAATTAGGAAAATAAGCAAATTATTGATATAATAATGAATGGTGATTATATGGAACACGTAGAAAATGCAAAAAAAGTAATACGTATATTAAAAAAGAACGGCTATGAAGCTTACATGGTTGGTGGCTGTGTGCGCGATAAGTTATTGAAAATGCCAATAAGTGATATTGACATTACAACAAACGCGAAACCAACCGATGTTATGAAAATCTTTAAAACGATACCGACAGGTTTAAAATACGGTACAGTAACTGTACAACATAATGAATCTAAATTTGAAGTAACGACTTATCGTATGGATGAAAACTATACAGATTTTAGACATCCAGATAAAGTGATTTATTCTACAAATGTCTTAGACGATGTTCATCGTAGAGACTTTACAATGAACGCTTTATTACTTGATGAACATGGCAATATTACAGACCATGTAAATGGTATTAAAGATATCAAAAGTGGCATCATTCGTGCAATTGGTGACCCAAAAGAACGTTTTAAAGAAGATGCTCTTAGAATGCTTCGCGCCTTTTATTTTCAATCAAAATTAGGATTTGACATCGATTCAATGACAATGGATGCAATCAAAGAAGTTGGACAAAACATTGAACATGTTTCAAAAGAACGCGTATTAGATGAAATTATGAAAATGTTAAAAGGTAAACATCTTAAAAAAGCCTTAAATTCTATGGTAGAATCAAATATTATTCAATATTTAGATGGTCTAGAAAAAGGTATAAAGTTTATTGCAACACTTGATGAAATGCCATTTACGGACGCATTCTTTGGTACTTGTTTTGTCTTAAATAAGGAAGTACCACAAACTTTACCATTTTCAAATAAACATCGCCATAAATACCAACAAGTCATTGAACTTGTTGATAAATATCAAATTTTTGATAATGTTGCATTATATACATATGGTTTAGAATTATGTTTACTTGCAAATAAAGTAAGTTTTATTTTAGGTAAAGCAAAATATGCTAAAAAACAAATCGCTGATGCCTATGAGGCATTACCAATAAAAAGCGATTTAGATTTAAAACTTCGCGCAAGTGACATTATGAAATTACTTGATCGTAAAGCTGGTGCTTGGTTAGGTGAACTTCAACGTGAAATGGTATTAGCTATTTTAAACGGTAAAGTTCAAAATACTAAGGAAGCACTTGAAGCATATGTATTAAGTCATCAATAGAACTGAGGTATTCACATGAATTTTATAGCAAACGAAAAATACGATATTTTAGGAAAAATTGAAAATATCAATCAAGGTCAACATTTCTTAAATATGACCATTTTAACTTTAGAAAAGAAATTAATAAATATCAAGTTTGATACATTCACACATAATTTAGAACTAGGGAAAATGTATATTTTTGAATGTCTGGGGTATGAAAAAGAAGATGAAGTCTTACTAAAGTTTGTTAAGACACGTGATCCATTCACTGAACTAAATGATGAACAAATGGAAGAAGCTTTAAATGTATTATATAAATATGCACCGGTTTCAATGCGTACAATTAAAACACAAATTGAAAAATATTTAAACAAAATCGATAGTAAAATTTTAAAAGATATTACCGCAGATATTTACGAAGAAAACAAAGAAAAGTTTTATGTTCACCCAGCTGCAACAAAATTTCATCATGCCTATATTGGTGGATTGAGTTATCATACATTAACGATGTTAAAAATTGCAGAGTCTTTCTTAAACATTTATCCATATTTAAATAAAGATTTACTTTTTGCAGGAACTATACTACACGATATGTCAAAAATTAATGAAATAAGTGGTGTAGACGGTGATTATACGACAGAAGGTTTACTGCTTGGCCATTTAGTTATGCAAACGGTCGATATTGACCGTGTCGCGCGAAAATTCGGCTATGAAGATACAGAAGAAGTCTTATTGTTAAAACATATGGTTATTTCACACCATGGTTTATTGAACTTTGGTTCACCTAAGAAACCGCAAATTGGTGAAGCATTACTGCTATGGTTCATCGATACAATGGATAGTAAGTTTACAGTGTTAGGTGAAGTTTTAGAACAAACACCTGAAGGTGAATTTACAACAAGTATTAGTGTCCTAGATAAGATGAGATTTTACAAACCTAAAACAAAATAATAAATCGATAGATGGCTTCGGCCATCTTTTTTTATTTAGCACATAAAAAAAACTCGCTTAGCAAGTAAGCGAGTTTATTGGATTTAATTAAGCTTCTAATACATCAAACCAAGTAGCATATAATGCATCAAAGTTTGCATCATGTCCTAAATAGTAACCAGTGAATTGATTTTTATTGATGTCTCTAATTGCATTGAAGCGAGCTTCTTTACCATGTAAGTTCATATTTTCGCCAGCAACTAACTTGAAGAATAATTCTCTTTGCATGAAGCTGTCTTTATATTTGTTTAATACTGGAGTAAAGAATGTTGTAAATGCACTTGTAATATCTGATGGTAATTCAGCACCTGATCCTTTTAGTGAGTCTTGAGCTGACATGTAGTATTCAATTTGGCTTGCAGTAATTTTTTCACTATCGTTATATGCAGTTAAGCGTTTGTCGTTGTAAATCACTGTG
>DUPY01000058.1 GCA_012838065.1 Acholeplasma sp.
AGTTGTTGCTGAAGGTACAGAAGCAGGCGGGCACATCGGTGAATTAACAACTATGGCACTAATTCCTCAAGTTGCAGATGCTGTAAGCATTCCTGTCATCGCAGCTGGTGGTATCGGTGATTTCCGTGGTGTATTAGCTGCCTTTGCATTAGGTGCTAAGGGTGTACAAGCAGGTACAATTTTCCTTGCTACAAAAGAGTGTCCAGTTCATGATAACTACAAACAAATGGTTGTTGATGCCAAAGATACTTCAACGGTTGTAACTGGTAGAAATTCAGGTGCACCAGTACGTGTTCTTAAAAATTTAATGGCAACAGAATATTTACAGATGAGTAACACGGGAGCTTCTCGTGATGAATTAGAAAAGTTAACTTTAGGTTCTTTAAGAAAAGCTGTATTGGAAGGCGATGTTGACCGTGGATCATTCATGGCAGGACAAATCTCAGGTTTAGTTAAAGAAGTGAAAACTGTTAAACAAGTTATCGAAGATTTATTTAATCCAATTGAAGCATATAAGGATACGTTAGGTATCTAAAATGAAAACAGTATTACTTTTTCCAGGACAAGGTGCACAGTTTATAAATATGGGTCTTGATTTTTTAGAACAAGATCCAAGTTTAAATATCTATTTTGATAAAGTTGAACGTGCATTGAAAGAAAACGTTAAAGACATATTAGGCAGTGAAAAAATACACGAAACAAAATATAGTCAACCTTTAATTTTCTTAACTTCCGTTTTAGCTTTTGAATCATTTAAAAAACGCAAGATAACCTACGATGCCGTTTTAGGTTTTAGTTTAGGTGAGTATACAGCATTATACGCGTCAGGAATTTTAAGTTTTGATGATACATTAAACCTCATCAAACTCCGGGGTGAATGGATGCAAGAAGTTGCAGACACGATGCAAGGTGGTATGCGTGCAGTACTAGGACTAAAAGCAAACGACATAGAGGAAGTTATTAAAGGTATTCCAAATGTTTTTGTAGCAAATTACAATGAGCCAAATCAAACGGTTATTACAGGTGATATTCACGCATTAGATAATGCGAGTAAACGCTTAAGTGAAAAAGGTGCTCGTAGAGTCTTACCACTTAAGGTAAGCGGTGCTTTCCATAGCCCATTTATGGCTCCTGTAGGAAAAAAATTAAGTGATTATATTCAAACACTTAAAATGAATCAACAAAATGTTGACTTGTATTTAAATACAACGGGGGATAAACGTGATAACGAACCACTTTACAAAATATGTGAACAACAAGTTCAATCGCCTGTCCGTTTTATGCAAGCAATTAACCAATTAAAAAAAGATGGTTACACAAAATTCATAGAACTTGGACCTGGACAAGTGTTAACAGGACTAGTTAAAAAAATAGATAATAATCTTGAAGTCGCTAATATTCAAAGGCAAGATGATAATATAAATTTAGGAGGAAATGTATGAACTTAGAAGGAAAAGTTGCGATTGTTTCCGGTGGTGCTCAAGGCATAGGTAAGGCAATTTCATTGTTGCTCGCTAAACATGGTGTAAAAGTTGTCGTAAATTACAATCGTTCAGAAAAAGCAGCAAATGAACTTGTTGAAGAAATTAAGACATTAGGTGGTGATGCGCTTGCTGTTCAAGCAGACGTGTCAAACTTTGAACAAGCAAAACACTTAGTAGACAGTGCAGTGAGCCATTTTGGAACACTAAATATTTTAGTGAACAATGCTGGTATTACGGATGATGCACTGTTTTTAAGAATGACAGAAGAACAATTTGATCGTGTTATTAATACAAATTTAAAAGGTGTATTTAATTTAATTAAGCACGCATCTAAAACGTTATTAAGAGCAGAACAAGCGCGAGTTATTAATATATCTTCAATTTCTGCTTTAACTGGTAATGCTGGTCAAGTTAATTACACAGCTGCCAAAGCAGGTGTTATTGGCATGTCAAAAACATTGGCACGCGAGTTTGCAAGTAGAAATGTTACAGTAAATGTCATTGCTCCCGGTTTAATTGAAACGAATATGACAAAAGATTTACCACAAGAAATATTGGATAAGTTTATGCAAACAATTCCTCTTAAACGATTTGGCAAACCAGAAGAAATTGCGAACGCAGTTCTCTTTTTAGCAAGCGATTTAGCAAATTATATTACTGGACAAGTCATCCAAGTTGATGGAGGGTTAGTTATATGAAAAGACGCGTAGTTATTACTGGAATGGGCCTAGTGACACCATTAGGTCATTCAGTTCAAGAAACATTTGATAACGTTATTCAAGGAAAAAATGGTATAGGATATATTACACTATACGACACAAGCACTTCAAAAGTTAAAATTGCTGCTGAAGTAAAAGACATTGATTTTACAAAATATATGGATGCACGTGATGTTCGTAGACAAGACCGTGTGACGAACTTAGCAATGGTTGCCGCTAAAGAAGCTTATGAAGATTCTAAAATTGAAGGTCATATTGAAGACCCTTATCGATTTGGTAACTTCATTACAAGTGGTATTGGCGGATTAAACACAATATATGAAGAAACGGTTGTAGCAGTTACAAAAGGTATTGACCGCGTTTCACCATTTTTTACACCAAAGGCAATTATTAACTTGATTGGTGCAAACGTAAGTATTAAGTACGGTGTAAAGGGACCAAATTTACCTGTAGTTACGGCATGTTCAGCATCAACAAACGCAATCGGGGAGGCTTATCGCCAAATTAAAGATGGTTACTTAGATGTTGCATTTGCTGGTGGTAGTGAATCAGCAATTAATCCGATTGGGGTAGGTGGCTTCTCAAGTCTTCGTGCATTAAATATGTCAAACAATCCAGATGAGGCTTCAATGCCCTTTGATAAACGTCGCTCAGGTTTTGTTATCGGTGAAGGTGCGGGTGTAGTAATTGTTGAAGAATTAGAACACGCTAAGAGACGTGGCGCTCATATTTATGCTGAAATTGTAGGGTATGGAACAACAAGTGACGCTTTCCATATTACAGCTCCAGAAGATACTGCTGAAAGCATCATTAAAGCTATCAATACGGCTTTAGAAGGCATTAATAAGGATGAAGTTGCATATGTAAATGCTCATGGTACTTCAACAGAATTAAATGATAAAACTGAAACATTTGCCTTAAAACAAGTCTTTGGAAAAAAGGCATATGATTTAAATATTAGTTCGACAAAATCTATGTTAGGTCACTCTCTTGGTGCAACTGGTGCAGTTGAAGCAATTCTTACAATGAAAGCTATGCAAAGCAGTTTGATTCCACCAACAATTAACTATAAGGAAGTTGATCCAGATTGCGATTTAAACTATACACCAAATGTTGCGGTTAAACGCGATATTAAGTATGCATTAAGTATCAATCTTGGTTTTGGTGGTCAAAACGCTGCCATTACATTAAAGAGGTATGAAAATGAATAAGGAAGATATTAAAAAAATAATACCACATCGAGATCCGTTCCTTTTTGTTGATGAAATTACGGACTATGTTCCTATGACCTATGCAAAGGGAATTAAAAAATTCGATGAAAGTATGGATTTTTTTAAAGGACATTTTCCTGAATTTCCAGTAGTTCCTGGTGTTATTTTAGTAGAGGCAATGGCTCAAGTAGGCGCAATTATTGTTTTACAACATGATACATATAAAGGAAGAATCGCATTTTTTGCTGGTGCGAATAAAGTTAAGTTTAGAAGAAAAGTTTTACCGAACGATGTTGCAGTTATCGAGTGTTCAATTACGAAAATGCGCGGTAACTTTGGTATTGGTTTTGGTAAAATATATGTTGATAATGAATTAGCAGCAGAAGCTGAAGTTACATTTGCAATCCAGTGATGAAACATATTCATTTTGATATCATTGATTCTACAAATAAATATCTTAAAGAAAACTATAAAACTTTAGAACACTTAACAATTGTAACAGCCAACTATCAAACGCATGGCCGTGGTCAATTTGATCGTATATGGGATTCAAATCAAGGTGAAAATCTGATATGTTCTATACTATTAAAAGAAAAAAGTTCGTTTGATTCAATCAAAACGAAACTTAATATTGTTAAGTATATTAAAAGTATCCTACAAACATACAACATTCAATCAAGTTTTAAAATTCCAAACGATATTTACGTTAAAGAACGCAAAATAGCTGGGATCTTAATAGAAAGTGAAGTTATTCAAGATGATATTCAATATGTTGTCATCGGTATTGGCTTAAATGTTAATCAACGGATATTTGGAAACTATCCGGCAACATCAATTGCATCTGAAACAACTAAAGAAATAGATTTAGTTCAATTTACAAATAAGTTTATTCAAGGACTTTATAAATTAGTATAAAAAAACGGCGATGAGTATCATCGCCTTTTATCTATTTAATATGGAAAAAATCTTTAAAGAATAACGCAGCACCATGATTATCATGATCGTGATGTGTTTCGTAATCGGCTACTTGTTTAACTTCATCTACAGCATTCTTCATAGCAACCCCTACGGACGCAAAACCAATCATTTCTACATCGTTTATACCATCACCTATCGCGATCAATTGATCTTTTTTCAAACCGTAATATTGAAGTAAAAAATCAAGGGCTTTAGCTTTTGATAAATGTTTTAAGTAAACTTCATACACAGAGTATATGTCGTCATTACCCCAGAAACGATAGTTTAAATGTTCACTAAACTCATTATCAAGTATCTGTTCTAAGTTTGTGTTATGTTTGTTTTCTACTAGAAAAACAACACCACACGGAGATACTTCAAGATCTCTAAAATCTTTTTCAATAAGTTTATACGCATATGCACCACTAAATAACCATTCAAGTTCTCTTTGATACTTATAGGCATAAGCAACGCCATTTGAAGTATAAACTGCTGAACTTAAAATGGGTTCAACTTGAGTAAATAAATTGTGAAAGATATCTAATGGTATTGATTCTCTAACAGGCTTGAAATTCGGATTTCTTGGATGTTCAATCGAACCACCATTGTCGGTAATAAATGGCATATCTAAATCTAATTGATTATAATAATGAATTGCGGCGTGATGAGGTCTTCCCGTTGTTATAACTACCATATGACCGTCATGTGCTAACTGTCTAAGAATCATCAGTGTTTCTTGACTTATTTCGTGGTTTTTATTTAGTAATGTGCCATCAAGGTCACAAGCTATTAAGTATTTCATTTCATCAACTCCCTGTACTATTATACTTGAAAATATAGATAAAACTAAAACATATGTTTCACAAATATAATTTGTGATTATATATGTTATAATTTAATAAGAGGTATATTATGAATTTTTTAGTTTCCATTGGACCAATTAATATCAATTTATCATCCATATTAAGTTTTTTCACCGGTGTACTCATTGGTTTTTTACTTTTACTATTACTTTACTTATACGCAGTACTTAAAAATTTAGATAAAGGCTTAAAAGTACGCCCAGTCGAAGAAGAGGATATTGATGAGGATGAAATAAAATGGCTCATCGAAGATGCTCAAAAAATGTTTAAAGATAAGAAACTAAGAAATGAAGCTGGTTTTGGAAATCATTTACTTAATATAACAAAAGAATTAATTAATGACATCGCCCATAAGTTTTATCCGGATTCCGAATATCCATATTTAGAACTTACAATTGATGAATCCATCATGCTTAGTCACTATATTACAAATCGTGTTGATGAAGTATTAAGCAGTAAGATTTTATCCTTATTTAGAGGCGTAACACTAAGAAAAATAGCAACACTTAATGATACAAAAACAAACATAGAAGAAACACAGGTTGTTAAAGCGGCAAAAAAATTAAAACTTGGTAAATTTGCAACAAAAACAGCAAAGGCTATTGGTAGTATCAATCCATTTTATTGGTTTAAAAAATTTACAATTAATAAAGCAATTGATGTTGTTTTGGTCAAAATAGGTTTAACCGTCATCGGTATTTCAGGGGAAGAAACTTACAAGATTTATAGTAAGAAAGTCTTCAACGAGGAAAAAGATTTAGATACTGGAGTTGAAGCTATTTATCAAAATATTGCAAGGGAGTTAGAGGGTGAAGCGAATGAAGAAACAGAATGATTTCGATTTCAAAATTAGAAAAGAAGATTTTGAAATATTTCAATTTGTCAAATTAAATCCACGGCAAAAAGACACGGCATTTACCGGCTTTATATCTTCGCTTTGGGGCCGTGCAGTAAAAGACGTTACAGCAGTTCCGTATGCTGCTAAAGATACTGGTGATGTTGTCAAACGTTTTGACGCTTTTAGAACAACGAAAAAAATAAGTGTTGAGGAGCAAATGCAATATAGAGAGTTTAATTTAATTTCTAACAAAACGCGACAAGAAATATTTGGTGGAGAAACTGAAATAATTCGTACCTATGATACGCCACCTGTAACAAGTGAACCAGCAAGACCTAAACAAGTTGTTGAACAAAAACCCGTTGAAGAAGAAATCGGTCATGTGCATGAAGACATTCAATCAAGACCAACGTTTGTTGAAACAGAGCCAATTTACGAAGAATCTTCAAATGAGTTTGCTATTGAAACATTCACAAGAAAACCTGAAGCTCAAAAGGAAGTTAAAGTTACAAGCCAACCGACAACATTTGAAACACACAAGAAAACGTATCAACTACCTAGTGTTAAAATGTTTAGTAAGCAAAATCGTAATACCGATGAAAAACCAGAATGGTTATTACAACACATTGAAATTATTAACGCTACATTAAAAGAGTTTGGTATTGAAGGCTATGTTCATCAAACAAAAAAAGGACCAACGGTTACACGCTATGAAATAGCCCTTGAACCAGGTGTTAATGTTAAGCGTATTGTAACGATACAAGATAACTTAATGATGAATTTGGCATCAAAATCTATTCGTATTGAAGCGCCAATTCCAGGTAAAACATATGTAGGTATTGAGGTTCCTAACGCTCAACCAGAAATCGTTGCTTTTGGTAATGTTGTAGACGATCGCATCTTTATTGATGATAATGATCACCCACTTAAGGTCGCACTCGGCGTTGATATTGACGGTGAAAATATTTACGTTGATATTGCAAAGATGCCTCACGGATTAATTGCTGGCGCAACGAACAGTGGTAAGAGTGTTTGTGTAAATACAATCTTAGTTAGTTTACTTTTAAAAAACAAACCAGAAGATTTAAAATTAATATTAATTGACCCAAAAATGGTAGAATTATCAATTTATAACGACTTACCTCATTTAATCACACCTGTAATTACCGATGCAAAAATGGCATCAAGCGCATTACAATGGGCAGTTGAAGAAATGGAGCGACGCTATCATTTATTTGCCCAATGCAGAAGTCGTGACATTTCAAGTTATAACGAACAAGTAAAACGTGGTGTCTATGATGGCTTAGAGCATATGCCATATATTGTCATTGTTATCGACGAGTTAGCAGATTTAATGATGGTTGCTGCACAGGATGTTGAAGATTCAATCCAAAGACTTACTCAAAAAGCTCGTGCTGCAGGTATCCATTTATTGGTTGCAACTCAAAGACCTACAACCGATGTTGTTAAAGGTACAATTAAATCAAATATTCCAACACGTATCGCATTTAAAGTTGCATCATTTGTTGACTCAACAACAATATTAGATGGTGCAGGCGCAGAAACATTGCTTGGAAAAGGCGACATGTTATTAAAAGATTCAAATCGTGCACTAAGACTTCAAGGCGCATACATTAAAGACCGTGAAATTGAAGAAGTGACCGACTTTATTCGAAATCAAGCCGAACCAAACTATGTATTTGCTCACGAAGACTTACGTAATCAAATTAAAATTCGCGAAACAATTACGGATGAACTATTTGGCGATGTTGCACGATACGTTGTATCGGCAAATAATGCATCAATTAACAGCATTCAAAAACAATTTGAAATTGGATTTAATCGAGCACAAAAGTTAATGGAAATGTTGGAGCAATATCAAATTGTATCACGTGGGCAAGGAACAAAAGCACGCGAAGTATTAGTTTCAGAACTTTCGTTAGAACAATTACTGGAAGAGATTAATCATGGATAGAAAACGCACCTTTTTAATTTGGGTTATTGTTTCATCTCTAACTTTAATAGCCCATCTTATATTTTCAATCTTTAAATTTAATAGATTAGTGGATACGACATCCCACTATCTATTTTTTCTCGTTACTGTAATAGCAATTGCAAGTACAGTTAAAGCTACTATTCGAACAAAAAGTGGCGAAAGTATTTCATCGATATTAGATTGGACGATGTTTTTATCAAGAAGCATTTCATTAATGTTATTTGTAATCATTCATTTTGTTATGGTTGCAAGAGTCGAAGGACAATCAATGATGACAACATACCATGATCGCGATGTTATTCTTGTCTATCAGCTTGATTACACGCCTAAAACGAATGATGTAGCGATTATACATGTTATTGAACCAAATGATGACTCTTTATACGTTAAAAGAGTTGTAGGCATTCCAGGTTCAAAAATAACCTTTGTAGGTTCTAATAATTTCTTTGAAGTTTATGTTAACGATGTATTATATAAAAGTCCAGATGGTGATACATATACACTCGATGTTTTTGATAAAATGCGTTTGGAAAATCAATTAGATAATCATATCGTACCAGAAGGTTTTTATTTCGTACTTGGTGATAATGCAAAACCTGGTGAATCACGCGATAGCCGAAGCCTTGGTTTAATACCAATTGAGAATATTGTAGGAAAAGTTTTAATAAGAATTATAAAGGGGGACTAAAAATGCAAACATTTAAACAAATACAGTGGTACCCTGGCCATATGTTCAAATCGTTTAAAGAAATAAAGCAAAAACTTAAACTTGTGGATTTGGTTTGTGTTTTATTAGATGCAAGATTACCTGATTCTTCAATGAATCCAGAAATCTTAAAGACAGTGAAAGATAAACCAATTTTACTTATTTTTAATAAAATTGATATGGCGGATGAAAAAATACTAAATTGGTGGGTAAAACACTACCAAACACTTGGATTTGAAACACTTAAAGTTAATGCTCAAAGTGGTCAATATACAAATCAAATATTTGATAAAGCAAAATATATATTAAGAGAACGCATTGCTCGTGATGAGGCAAAAGGATTAAAAATGCGACCAATTCGGACAATGATATTAGGCATTCCAAATGTTGGTAAATCAACATTAATTAACCAGTTGTCAAAAACAAAAAGCACGAAAACAGGTAATACACCTGGCGTTACCAAATCACAACAATGGGTGAAATTAGCTGAAAACTTCGAATTGTTAGATACCCCTGGCGTGCTATGGCCAAAATTTGAAGATGCAAAAGTTGGTTATCATTTAGCAATAACTGGTGCAATTAAAGATAAGATTTTACCAGAAGATGATGTATGTCAATATGCAATTAAGTTTTTACAAACACATTATTTATCCCGTTTACAAAAACGCTATGATGAATCAATTACAAGAGAAATGGAATATGTTGATATTTTAGACCTTATCGGTAAAAAACGTGGAGCGTTAATTAAAGGTAATGAAATTGACTATGATCGTGTCTATCAAATTATATTAACAGATATCCGAAACAAACAGCTTGGAGGATTGTCTTTTGATCGAAACGATGTATGATTATGAAAAAGCCCTTATAGAAAAAGGGATTAAATATATTTGTGGCATTGATGAAGCTGGAAGAGGTCCTCTTGCGGGACCCGTTGTAGCAGCTGCAGTTATATTAAAGGAGAATCCACAATTTGAGTATGTGAATGATTCTAAAAAACTAACTGAAAAAAAGCGTCTGTTAGCACTTGAGGAAATAAAAAGAGAAGCACTAGCAATTGGTATAGGTATTTCATCAGTTGAAGATATTGATCGAATCAATATTTATAGAGCAACTGCTCAAGCGATGTTATCTGCAGTTGAAGCACTAAAAATTAAACCAGAATATTTGTTAGTTGATGCAATGCCGCTTGTAACAACAATTCCACAAAAATCTATAATTAAAGGTGACCAATTAAGTTTATCGATTGCCGCAGCATCTATAGTAGCCAAAACGGCAAGAGATTCCTATATGGATGAAATGGATAAATTGTTTCCAGAATACAAGTTTAAACAACATAAAGGCTATGGAACAAAAGCACACTTAGAAGCCCTTGAAAAATATGGGGTTACGCCAATACATAGAAAAACGTTTGAACCAATCAAAACGATGGTCACAAAAACACTATTTGACAATACTTGAAACATGAATTTGTTTCAAGTATTTTTTATTTAAAAAGAAAAAAATGGTAAATTTACGTAATATTGAATA
>DUPY01000059.1 GCA_012838065.1 Acholeplasma sp.
AAGATACTGATTTTTATGTTATAATCACAATTGACAATTTAGGAGGTCTTTATGGCAAACAAATATGAGAAAATTACGGTTAGACCCGTAACATATGTTTTAATTGGTGCTGTATTAGTTGCTGTTTTACTTATTATTCTGTTACTATCTGGTACTTTTAGATCATCAAAAGACAAGATTTACTATGCATACAAAAACAACACAACACAAGCTGAATCGACATTATCACGTGATCATGCTTATAAGAAAATTTCATTAGCTAAAGCTGAAGAATTAATTGATTCAGGTGAAAACATTTTATTATTCATTGGTACGCCACAATGCATTCATTGTGTAAACCACATCGGTACATTCAATGAATACTTTAATGAAGCAGTTGTTGAAGGTGAAACTGCTACGGCAAGTTCATTCTTTAAAGGTACAATTTATTATGTTGAGTTAAAGGTCATTGGAGAAGCATTCTCTTTACCTAATTTGGGCGATTTTTTATTAAAATACAAAGTTGAACAAACAGAAGAACAAACAACGCACAGATTATTAGCTTTTAGCGAAGGCAAATTAATTGAAGAATACAAAAACAGCCAAACAACACCAGCATCTATTAGAAATAATACACAATATTTCTATAGACAAGTAATTACACAATTAAAAGCGAACTAAAAAAGCACGTCGTGCTTTTTTTGTAGGAGAATTATTATGATTGAAAAAATTAAATTACAATTAAAATCTGAAATTGAATTAAAACTTGATGTAACAGACGTTATTGTTGAGACACCAAAAAAAGGTGGCGCTGATTTAGCAATGCCGCTTTTCGCGATGGCAAAACAATTAAGAAAATCACCAATGGATATTTTTAATACGATAAAAGCTGATATTTTATCGCATAGTGAAGTAGAAGATGTTGTTTTCTTAAACGGTTTTTTAAATATTACGCTAAAACGTGGTAAAGTAGCAAAAGATATTTTAAACACGATTTATCTTGAAGAAGAAAACTATGGTCAATTACCAAACAACAATAAAGTTGTATGTATTGACTACTCATCACCAAACATTGCAAAAAGTTTTTCAGTTGGACATCTACGCTCAACGGTTATCGGTAATTCACTTAGACGTATTTATGAAAAACGTGGTTACAAAGTATTTGGTATCAATCACTTAGGTGATTGGGGAACTCAATTTGGAAAAATGATTGTAGCTTATCAAAAATGGGGCAACAAGGAAGACATTGAAAAAGATCCAATTGATGAACTTCAAAAACTTTATGTTCGCTTCCACGAAGAAGAAGCAAACGACCCAACACTCGAACAACAAGGTCGAGATGCATTTAAAAAACTAGAAGATAATGACCCTGAGTATATCGAATTATGGCGTTGGTTTAGAGAAGAATCTTTAAAAGAATTTATGACGATGTACGATATTTTAAATGTAACGTTTGATTCATATAACGGTGAAGCTTTCTATAATGATAAGATGGATAGAATCGTTGAAATGCTTGAAAACAAAAACCTACTCAAAGTTGATGAAGGTGCAACCATCGTTGAATTAGAAAATATGACACCTGCACTTATTAAACGTAGTGACGGGGCGACGCTTTACATGACAAGAGACTTAGCTGCACTTATTTATCGTTATGAAAACTATCATTTTGATAAAATGTTATATGTTGTAGGGAATGAACAAAGACTTCATTTCGAACAATTAAAAGCAATTACAAACCTTATGGGCTATAACTTTGATATTGAACATGTGAATTTTGGATTAATTCTTCTTGATGGCAAGAAAATGTCAACAAGAGGTGGTAAAACGAAAAAACTTGATGCAGTTATTGCCCAAGCTGTTGAATTTGCAAAAGCAGCAATATTAGAGAAAAATCCAAATCTTAACAATCAAGATGAAGTTGCAAAAGCAGTTGGTGTTGGAGCAATCATCTTTAATGATTTAAAAAATGAGCGTCACTTAGACGTTGACTTTAACTTAGAAAACATGATTAAGTTTGAAGGCCAAACTGGTCCATACGTGCAATATAGTAGTGTACGTATCGCTTCAATCTTAAAAAATCAAACGATTGATTTAAATTTAGTTGATGAATCATTCTATAAGTTAGATCATTATTTTGATATCGTCATGTTGTTAAGTCAATTTCCACAAATTGTTGATCGTGCGATTGAACAAAATGCGCCAAGCACGATTGCACGATATTTATTACAATTATCTCAAGCATTTAATAGTTTCTACGGAAAACAAAAAGTTATTGTTGAAGATAAGGGACATTTAAACGCGAATTTACTTTTTGTTAAAGCAATACGAACAGTTATTAACGAAGGTTTAAGACTTATTGGAATGACTGCATTAGATGAAATGTAAATAAGTTATAAAAAAAATAAAATTTATTGATACACGCTTAAAAAGTGTGCTATAATAAAAAAGCAATTTTAAATTGCTTTTTAATCCCCGCGTGATGGAATTGGTAGACGTGCCAGACTCAAAATCTGGTGGAGAGATCCGTGCTGGTTCGAGCCCGGCCGCGGGGACCAAGTTGATAGAATAGGTTTGATACAATCGTATCAGGCCTTTTTTTGTTTGGCAGATAGGGTGTTTTTTCCTTTATGCCAGAAAAGTATAAAAATTATATTCTTTAGTATTGGACGATTAAATGTTAAAAATGGGCG
>DUPY01000060.1 GCA_012838065.1 Acholeplasma sp.
TATATTTTTTTAAATAGGTGAAAACGTGTATACAAAAATTAAAAGACTATTTGATATTCTTATTTCAGTTATTTTATTAATCATTTTTCTACCACTCTACAATCGAACTTATATGTTTACAAGTCGTATTATTATAATATTATGCAATCAATTTTTAAAATGTAATTTAATATTAAGTTAAAACTAACATCATATAATTGTGATATACTAAAAAATATTAGTGGAATGAGTAGATATATAAAATGCATTTATATAATCTTTTACTTCGGAGTGATCTAATAATGAAAATATTTCAAGGAGATATTGTATGTTTGAAAATAAAATACTTTTAATCACCGGTGGTACCGGCTCATTCGGTCATGCCGTGATGGAACGATTTTTAAATACAGATATAAAAGAAATTCGTATTTTTTCTCGCGATGAAAAAAAACAAGATGATATGCGAAAAAAATATAACAACGAAAAACTTAAGTTTTACATAGGAGACGTAAGGGATCTTGCAAGTATAACTAATGCAATGTACGGTGTAGACTACGTCTTTCATGCTGCAGCACTTAAACAAGTCCCATCTTGTGAGTTTTTCCCATTAGAGGCAGTTAAAACCAATGTACTAGGTACAGATAATGTACTAACTGCTGCAATCAACGCTAAAGTTAAAAAAGTTATTTGTCTATCAACAGATAAAGCAGCTTACCCAATTAATGCTATGGGCATTTCTAAAGCGATGATGGAAAAAGTTTTCGTTGCTAAATCAAAAACGGTTGACCCAAACGATACTCTAATTTGTGGCACACGTTATGGTAACGTTATGGCATCACGTGGTTCAGTAATTCCGTTATTTATTGATCAAATTAAGTCAGGAAAAGACTTAACCGTAACAGACCCTCATATGACTAGATTTTTAATGAGCCTAGAAGAGGCAGTGGAGCTTGTTGTCCATGCATTTCAACATGCTAAAGCTGGCGATATCATGGTTCAAAAATCACCGGCATCAACAGTAGGAGATTTAGCTCAAGCAGTTAAAGAACTATTTAATGCGCCAAATAACATTAGAATTATTGGTACACGTCACGGTGAAAAATTATATGAAACACTTCTTACAAAAGAAGAATACTTTGTAGCAGAAGACATGGGAAATTACTTTAGAGTTCCAGCTGATACACGTGATTTAAACTATGATAAATACTTTGTAGAGGGCAATAAAAAACTTTCTACAACTGATGAATACAACTCTCACAATACGAAAAGACTTACCATAGAAGAAATTAAAGCTAAACTTCTTGAACTAGAATATGTAAGAGAAGAATTGAAGGCGTGGAATAATAAATGAAAATATTAGTTACAGGCGCTAATGGTTTTATTGGAAAAAATTTAATAGAAAAACTAAAAGATCTAAAAACACATGATATTTATCCATTTGATTTGGATACTAATCCAAATCTATTAGATACCTATACAAAGTCATGTGATTTTGTTTTTCACTTAGCGGGTGTCAATCGACCTGAAAATCCTGAAGATTTTATGAAAGGTAATTTTGGATTTACTTCAACATTACTTGACTTATTAAAAAAACATAATAATAAAGCACCAATTATGATATCTTCATCCATTCAGGCCAAACTTAATAATCCATATGGAAAAAGTAAAAAAGCCGGTGAAGACTTAATTTTAGCGTATAGTAAAGAAACAGGTGCCAAATCCTTCATTTATCGTTTTCCAAATGTATTTGGTAAATGGAGTAGACCAAATTATAATAGTGCTATTGCTACATTTTGTTATAATATAGCTAGAGACTTACCAATAACCATAAATGACCCTAGTGTCGTAATGAATTTGATTTACATCGATGATTTAGTAAGTGAATTGATTAATGCACTCGATAACAAAGAAACTCGTCAGGGTGATTATTGTTATGTCAAACCAGTTCACCAAATTAAACTTGGTGAAATTGTTGACTTAATTAAGTCATTTAAAGATAGTAGAAATACACTATATTTACCCGATTTATCCGACCCATTTACAAAAAAACTTCATGCAACATATTTAAGTTTCATTGATCCAATGAACTTAAAATATGAGTTAAAAATGAATGTTGACCATAGAGGCTCATTTACGGAAGTGTTAAAGTCGCATGCGAGTGGTCAAGTATCTATTAACATTTCTAAACCAGGTATTGTAAAAGGTAATCACTGGCATCATACGAAAAATGAAAAATTTTTAGTTGTGTCTGGTAAAGGTGTTATTAGATTTAGAAATGTTTTTGAAGATAAAATCTATGAATACTTTGTATCAGGCGAAAAATTAGAAGTTATCGATATACCTACAGGGTATACCCATAACATCGAAAACCTAGGTGATACAGATATGGTAACACTCATGTGGGTAAATGAAGTGTTTGATAAAGATAACCCAGACACAATATTTGTTGAGGTGTAATATGAAAAAATTAAAAGTAATGACCGTCGTAGGTACAAGACCAGAAATCATTCGTTTATCTGCAGTTATTCAAAGACTTAATGATAGCGAGGCAATCGAACATACTTTAGTTCATACTGGTCAAAACTATGACTATGAATTAAATGAAGTGTTTTTTAAAGATTTAAATTTAAGAAAACCGGACTATTTTTTAGATGCTGCAGTTGGCGGAGCCGTTGAAACAATCGGTAACATACTCGTTAAAATAGAACCTATACTAGAAGAAGTTAAACCAGATGCATTTTTAGTCTTAGGTGATACAAATAGCTGTTTAGCAGCTATTGCAGCTAAACGTAGACATATTCCAATTTTCCATATGGAAGCTGGTAACCGTTGTTTTGACCAAAGGGTACCAGAAGAAACAAATCGAAAGATTGTTGATCATATTTCTGACATCAACTTAACATACAGTTCAATTGCACGAGAATATTTACTACGCGAAGGTATTTCGCCGGACCGTGTTATTAAAACTGGTAGTCCAATGTTTGAAGTGTTAAATACTAAAATAGAAGATATTAAATCTTCAGATGTCTTAAAACGATTAGACTTAGAAGAAGGTAAATATTTTTTAGTATCAGCACATAGAGAAGAAAATATCAACTCAGATAATTTTATTAAACTTGTTGATTCGTTAAACTCAATCGCTGAAATTTACAAGCTTCCAGTAATTATTTCAACACACCCAAGAACACGTAAAATGATTGAAACTAAAGGTATTAAGTTTAACCCACTTGTTCAAACATTAAAACCACTAGGTTTTATTGACTACAACAAACTTCAACTTAACGCTAAAGCGGTACTAAGCGATAGTGGTACAATTAGTGAGGAATCATCAATTCTTAAATTTAAAGCTTTAAACATTCGCCAAGCACATGAAAGACCAGAGGCGATGGAAGAAGCGAGTGTAATGATGGTTGGTCTTGATAAGAATCGCATTTTACAAGGACTAAAAGTATTAGAAACTCAAGAACCAACAACTCTAAGACATGTATATGATTACTCAATGCCTAACGTAAGTGATAAAGTCTTACGCATTATTTTATCGTATACAGATTATGTGAATCGTGTAGTTTGGCAAAAAAAGTAATATAATAGTATATACATAAATATTATTTTTTGTCAGGAGCCTACATGAA
>DUPY01000061.1 GCA_012838065.1 Acholeplasma sp.
AAATGTATTATCTGTGATTATGAAGTATTACAAGATTCTGTTTGGTACATCAACAATTATGATGAGGATAAAGACGGTTGGTTTAAATGTCCAATATGTGATAATGATAGTTTAAGTGTAATAGAAGATTATAACAAATTCAAAATGTTCACTAAATAGCAATTAAATCTTAGTTTAACCCTATGCAGAAGGGTTATTTTGGCTATGGAAAATCACAAAAATAGGTCATATAGAATTTCCTAATTAATAAATAAAATGCCTCCATTCATTTCATTTTACAATGATTTGAATAGAAGCATTCTTTTTTTATTGTGTCCCACTATATTGGGTCAGTTCCTTGTTCAGTTTATGAACAAGCCCCTTTTTTATCTTATTCTGTTACGTCGTTTGACTCTTCTTTTTGTTCCTTTTTATGTGTAAACTTACCTGCTCCAAAACCTGCAAGTAGGCTTGCTAAATCAAGACCCGTGGCCTCTTTAACGCCTTCAATAGCTTTAGTGCTTGTATTTACGATATCAGAAACAAGTTTAGCTGAATTCCCTTCACCAAAGAATGTAATACGATCCACTTTAGTTAATGGTTCAGCAGCTGCTTGAACGATCTTAGGTAATACATCACTCTTAAGTACTAATTCTAACACTGCAGCTTCTTCCATAAGTTTCATAGCTTCCGCTTTCTTTTGAATAGCTTCAGCTTCAGCTAAACCAACTGCTTGAATACCAATCGCTTTTTGTTCTTGAGCAAATCTTTCTGCTTCTGCAGCTAAACGCATTGCCTCTATGCGACGTTGTTCTTCAGCAAGTTTCGCTTCAGCTTCACGAATTCTAACATATAATTGCTCATCTGCTTTTTGTTCTTTAGCATAACGTTCTGCTTCAGCAACTTTTTTAATGCGTGCTTCAAGTGTTTTTTCTTCAACTTCAACTTCTTTAGCTTTTAATTCAATTTCTTTTTCACGGCGTGCAATTTCTGCATCTTGTTTTGCTACGTTAATTGTTTTGGCTTCATTCGCATATTGAATTTCATAAGAAGCGTCTGCTGTAGCTTTTGCTACATCAGCTTTTTGTTTTAACGCCGCTTGTTTAAGTGCTAAAGAGTTATTTTGTTCTTCAATTTCTAACTCCGATTTAATACGTGCATCATTTGCAAGTTTTTTAGCTTCAGATACAGCAATTTCAACTTCTTTTTCAGAATTTGCACGAGCAATCGATGCATCCTTACGAATTTGAACGATGTTGTCAACCCCAAGGTCTTCAATTACACCGTTTTTATCGGTAAAGTTTTGAATCGTAATATTTACGATATCTAACCCCATTTTTTGCATATCTTGAAGTGCAGATAATTTTACTTGTTCAGCAAACTTATCACGGTTTTGAACAAGTTCTCTTAACTTCATTTGACCGATAATTTCGCGCATGTTACCTTCTAAAACTTCTTTAGCAATTTGTTTAATATCTTCTAATGATCTTGTTAAGAAAATCTCACCAGCAAGTCTAATCGATTGTGGATCTGATTGAATCTTAATATTTGCTACTCCATCGACAAAGATATTAATGAACTCGTTTGTCGGAACAGCTGAACTCGTACGAATATCAACTTGGATTAAATCTAGTGGAACAACGTCTATTCTTTGAATAAAAGGAATTCTAATTGTTGCTTTCCCAGTTACAATTCTTGACCCTCTAGGTCCTGTAATAATGTAGGCTTTATCTGGTCTTACTTTGATATATGATACGGCAAATAACAATAGTAATAGACCTACTACAATACCAATAATGATAAAAGGCATATTTATTTTCCTCCTGTTTTCTTTACCTTTATTTTAATGAAAAACATCTTAAAAATCAATGTTAATCAATAAGTTTAATAATAAACACTAATTAAACTTATTTTCTATGATCATATATCGTTATTTTTAAGCCTTGTAAGGCTAAATAAAAATATTAATTTGAAATAAAAAAAACTCTATCAAAAAATCACTTGATAGAGTTCTAATTTACAGATTTAATTAATCGATACGAACTGGTAAAATTAGATGTAATAAATCTTGGTCTAGATTTCCCTTAATAACGAATGGTTTTACTTCACCAGCAAAGTTTAAAGTAATCTCACTTGATGAAAATGATTTTAAAGCTTCAACTAAGTATTTTGAACTAAAAGCAATCTTAATAATTGGACCAGTTACCGTACCTGATGGAATAATTTCTTCAAGCGCATCCCCGATTTCGTTGTTTGTTGAGCTAATTTCAACAACATGATCCGGACGAAGATTTAACTTGATGATGTTATAGTTTGTATCTTTATCTTTTGGAGATAACAAACTTACACGTTCAACAGCTTGAAGTAATTCTTCTTTATTAAATGGAATAACAACAGGAAACTCTTGAGGAATAATTCTTTGTGTATCTGGATATGTACCTTCAAGTAATCGTGTTTGGAATAAAATGTTATTCATTTTAAATAATACTTTATTTGGATTGATGTATAATTCAATATCTTCATGTACAGTATCTAAGATTTTACTTAATTCATCTAAACTCTTAGATGGAATAACGATATCAAATGTTTTAGAATGTGTTCTTAATTTGATGTTTTTTTGGCTTAGACGGTATGAGTCTGTAGCAACCGTATATAGATTGTCGTTATTGTATTTAAAGTTCACACCAGTTAAAATAGGACGTTTTTCGTTTGTCGCTGTCGCATAGTTCGTTTCTTTAATAATTGTTTTAATTAATTGGCTGTCTAAAACAACCGGTTGATCTAAATCTAAAAAGTCGATTTCTGGATAATCTTCAACATCCATAAGTTTTAGTTTGAATTCACTACGATCTGCACGAATAATAATCAAATTATCATCAACTAACTGGAACTCAACTTTTTGAGCGTTAACTTTACGAACAATCTCAATTAAATATCGACCTGGGATTGCAACTTTACCAGCTTTAACAACATTCAATGATTTATCATCAACGAATACTTGGATTGCAATATCCGTATTCGAAGATGTCAATAAAAGATGATCTTCATTAACATCAAATTTAATTGCGGTTAAAATTGGAAGTGGTGTTTTGTTTGGTAATCCTTTTTGTAAAATTGTTAGGTTGTTTAATAACGTATCTCTATCGATTGTGAAAGTCATAGTAAACTCCTTTTTTCATTCTTTATTTATTTTATTTATTTAAATAGTAATAATAAGGCAATGTTTGTATGTGGATAACTCAACATAATCGCTCTATATCAATATTATTATACCACATTATTCACATTTTATAAACAATTAAATGTGGTTAATTGAAGCGATTTTTTTCTGAATTGTATCAATAGCTAATTCTAATGCTTTATCATGCTTTAGTTCGTTTTCAATCTTCTCACAAGCCGCTAAAACGGTTGAGTGATCACGGTCACCAAAGAGTGATCCAATCGTTTTATAAGGTATATTATAGTTAATTTTTATAAGGTACATAGCGATATGTCTAGGTAAAATGTATTTACTATTACGTTTTTTACCAATTAAATCATCAACAGTAATTTGATAAAAATCACTAACGATACTTTGAATACGATCGAAGTTATTTTCATTAAGAGAATTACTCTTTTTACGGGTTTTTAATAGAGGTTCAAGTGCCTCTTTTGTATTTTCTAAGTTTAAATCAATATTATAAGTTAAACAGTAGAATAGTACGCGTTTTAATGCACCTTCAAGTTCACGAATGTTTGTAACAAACGAACTTGCGATAAAACTGAGTACTTCTTTTGGAATATCGGTAATATTTGATGACTCCGTTACTAATTTTTTCTTAATAATTTCAATTCGGTGCTCTAAATCAGGAACTTGAATATCAACACTTAAGCCAACAGAGAAACGTGTTGTCAAACGTGACATTATATTTTTTAATTCGTTTGCTGGTTTATCTGATGTAATGACAATTTGCTTATTTTGTTGATATAAGATATCAAAGAGTTTAAAAAACTCCATTTGTGTCTGTGTTTTACCAGCTAAAATTTGAATATCATCGACTAATAAGACATCTAATTCACGGTATTTTGCGTTAAAGACATCCATTTTTGATTTTTGCACAAGTGATGTGTAATCATCAATAAAACTATCAGCTTTTACATAAAGTACTTTTGAATCAATGTTTTGATCTAAAATATAATTACCAATCGCTTGCATAAGATGCGTTTTACCTAACCCTACATCCCCAAAGATGTATAGAGGGTTTGCAACACTACCCGGTTGATCAGCGACTTTCATAGCTGTTCTAAATGCAAATAAGTTACTTTTTCCGACAACAAAGTTATCAAATGTGTATGTTGCATTTAAATTACCAGTACGATACTTAAATTCTAAGTTTAATTCTGGACTTACAAGTGTTTCTTCTGGTACTAATTCGGCTTCAGTCACAAATTTAAAGCGGATATTTTCTTTATGAAATTTTTTTGCTAAGTCATTAATTTTTGATAGATAAAATTTATTAATGCGATTTTTGTCAAATTCTGTAGGAACTAAAACATACACATGACCATTTTGGTATTTATGTGTAGACTTTAAATTAGAAAAAACTTCCTGAAAAGTTTCTTCACTAAAGATATTTTCTAGCTCCCCTAATATTTTTGACCAAAGTTCGTCATAAATATTCATAAAAAATACACCCCTTAATTCATGTACCATTATGATATCATAAAAGTATTGAAATGAACCGGAAACTTTTCCACAATATTTGTGGATAACTTTCAATATTTAACGCGGATATATATTCATAATGTGGATAAAAACGCTAATATTTATGGCTTTACAAAGCAATTTGTTTAAGTTATTAACTTATCCACATTGTTGATAACTTGTTGATAAGTTTGCCACAATCAGAAATTAAGCTATCCCCGAAAACTATAAAGTAATCCCCGAAAAAACGAAAGTCTTCAATGCTATTGCATACGCGCAACTCTTTTATATAAGAACTGTAAATAAACCATAAAAATACATATATAAATAAAAAAGACAAACATTTCAATTAAATTGTTGACAAAAAGACTTTCACTCGTTATAATTATAAAGCATAGTTTCGCAAAGAAAGGTGGTTATATTTGTGAAAAGAACGTATCAACCTAATAAACGTAAACGTCAAAAAACTCACGGTTTTAGAGCGAGAATGTCAACACCAGGTGGCAGACGTATACTAGCTAGACGCAGATTAAAAGGCCGCGCAGAATTAACAGTTTAATTGAATATTATTTAAAATACTAGGACTACTCGATTAAATAATTAAAACAATTATTTTTTGTAGTCCTATTTTTTTAATAATTTATCTATGATGAAAAAAATTTATCGAGTAAAAAAACAAAGCGAAATCGATGCAATATTTAAGAAAAGACAGTACGCAGCCAGTTCTGCTTTTGTCGTTAATTATATAAATGAATCATCAGATCCGCATTTTCGTTTCGCCATATCGATTGGTAAAAAATATGGAAATGCAGTAAATAGAAATTTAATTAAACGTCAAATTCGGGCAATCATCCATAAATACAAAGACCAGATTAAACCAGTTACCTTTGTAATTGTGGTAAAACCAAGTGCAAACACCTTGAGTTTTACGGAGATTGAAGCAAACATTATAAAGATTTTAGAAAAAGCAAAACTTATGGAGAAAACAAAATGAATAAAAAAATAATTTTTTCTGTCATGATGTTATTATTGGTTTTCGTGCTAGTTAGTTGTGGAAAGAAACCGAAAGTTGAAGACATTTATATTGATAACGCAACTGGTAACTACATTGTCGAAGCAATTCCAACACAAAACCATGTAGACTATAACATTAAGTATTATGAAAGAAACAATCGTGGACAAGTAACATTAAAAGAAATTAGTTCAACACCATCTGCTGTTGAAGCTTTAGATAACAATATCTATAAATTAAGTTACCCATTCTCAATCGAAGGACAAATTGTCTATAGAAACTACTATGTATATCACAAACAAGAAACAGTATCAAAAGATGTTGTTATGACAATTCTTGATTTATCTAGTGCTAAGTTTGTATACCAACGAGGCCAAACATTTGATGCTGAAGGTATTAAAGCTGTTGAAGTACTTGCAGATGGAACTACTGTTAAATACGATACAGTAAGCGTTGATCCAAATAATAATGGACACGAAATTATTGTAGGAAAAGACTATTTCCAAGGCAATGCAAGTGCTACATTACTAGTAAATGGTGAATCTATCGACTTTAATTATGTTGTTTATGGTGGAGAAAAACCAATCTCTATTAAAACAGCAAAATGGCATAACTGGGTATTCTTACAAGTATTCGTTACATACCTTATGAGTTTTATTGGTAGCATTACTGGTAATTCACTAGCAATCGCAATTTTATTAACTACTATTATTGTACGTACATTAGCTTGGCCTATTTATGCTAAAAGTAATGACTTATCTATGAAAATGAGTCTTGCTCAACCAGATATGCAACGTGTTCAAAACAAATATGCAACTAGAAAAGACCCAGAAAGTCAACAAAAGATGCAAATGGAAATGATGCAAGTGTATAAGAAACATAACATCAATATGTTTGGATGTTTAATGCCATTCTTACAAATGCCAATCTTTATCGCGATGTATAACAACGTAAGAAGATTGCCTTTAGAAGGCGGTCAATTCACTGAAAGTGTAAGCCATACGATGTTTTTAGGTATTGACTTAGCAAGCGCACAAATCACATGGGCAAACTATGTATTTGCAGCACTTGTAGGTATTACAATGTTTATCTTACAAAAGATTTCACAAAAGAAACCAAGTTATGCGAAAAACACAGGTACTCAAGTGAAGACACCACAAGCTGAACAAACAGAACGGACAATGAAAATGGTAAGTTATTTTATGATTTTCATGATGGTTGCTGCATCATTTAGTTCTATTTCGATTGCGTTTTACTGGATTATTGGTAACGTATATTCATTAGGACAAACAATGTTAAACCGTTACTTAAGCGAAAAGAAATACATTAAAATGCAACAAAGCAAGTTAATATGATAGGGGTATGAAAATGAAACGTGTAGAATTTGAAGCGAAAAATTTAAACGAAGCGGAAAAATACGCAGTTGAACAATTAAGAATACCTTTAGATAAAATCAAAATTACTGTACTAAAAGAAAAAAAGGGTATCCTTGGCATTGGTGCTTCACAAACCTATGAAGCAATCGCTAACGTAAGTTTAGCGCTTGAGGGTAAAAGATATATTGAATCAATTTTAAAAGAACTTGAAATTGATGTAAAAATTGAACTTAGAACATTAAACGACGGTAAAGAAATTCATTATCGTATTGAATCTGAAGAAAATGCATTGTTAATCGGCCGTGAAGGACGCACATTACAAGCATTTCAGTTTATGTTAAGAAGTTATTTAAATATCTTTACAAACGACCATTTAGTTGTTTCACTTGATATTGGAAGATACCATGAAAATAGAAAACGTCAACTCGAGATTTTGGCTACGAAGACAGCTAAAGAAGTTGCGTTTACAAAAGTTCCTGTTAAACTTGACCCAATGAACGCATTTGATCGTCGTATTATTCATACGAAGTTAAGCGAATGGCGAGATATTACAACAGAATCTGTTGGTCAAGGCGAAGACAGAGCAATCGTTATTAAACCTAAAAACAAATAACACTTAAAGAACTATTAGAGAAATCTAGTAGTTTTTTTATATATATAACGATATCACAACGTACACATAGTATGATATAATCATTCACACAACCATAAAGTTTAAAGTTGAGGTTATTCATGAAAAAGGTTCTTAGAATAATAAAGAAAACATTTAAAATATTGTTCATACTTGCGATTGTAGGTATTTTTTACAGTTTTGGCTATACATCGTATGAAAACATAAAAGTAAGTCAGGACTTTAAGACTTTTAAAAACCGCGCAGTCTACGAGAAAACGGTCACTTTAAATAACGGTATGGAAGACTATAAGCGTCATTATTATAAAGTTTCACGTGAAACATCATTCGAGTTAAATGATACAAGATCTGTTTTTCGTGACGATACTGAAGTGAAACTTGGACAAAAAGGTGATATCTTTGTAACTAAGCTTTCACCGTTTAAAAATGTGTTTGGAGCACACCAGTTTGTTAGTTATTATTTTGGGGGTCATGCTGCGATTTATGATGGCGAAAAAGGGTATATCGAAGCCGTAGGTTTTCCTGATGACTTTAAAGAATTTATTAACATCATCAAAGATGATGGAGAAAATGTACCCAACTATAGTACAACGGTTAATTTAAATCGAAGCGACTACTGGACGCATCGTTCGTTATCAGTCCATGAAGATAATTATTATAAATATTATTACCGTCCTGAAGTCGTTGGTTTAAGAATTAAAGATGTGGATTCTGCATCAATTGACGCTTTTGTAGATAACGCCTACGAAAAGTATGAAGATAATCGTTTATATAATTTTCTATTTTTCTTAGACATGAAAAATAAGTATTATTGCACAGATTTAGTCAGTAGAGCTTACACTGAAGTTATTCATGGAGAGTCTAAAGGTTATGCTAAAGAACTTAATGATGACGGTTTTATCACCTCAGTAAACGATTTAATACTGTCAAAGCAGACATATATTACTTTTATTTTTGAAGTTAAAGAAGAAAACGATGAAATTGTTGAATATCTATATTATTTAGAGGATATTTAAGAAATTTTAGTATATTTATTTAATATAACTGTGAACCTGTGAAATTGATTGACAAAACACGGGAATTTAACTATAATGAAATAAATCGTTGATGAGAAGTAAAATAGCTGATGTTACATAAGCGAGCTGGAGATGGTGAAAGCCAGTTAAATAGGTTATTTTATAACACTCGGAGAGATAAAAGAAATTCTAAATGGAAGAGTAGACTTATCCGCTAACCTTGCGTAAGTAGGCAAATGAGTGTCAAAGTTTTTACTTTGAAACTAAGGTGGTACCACGATATTTATGCGTCCTTAGACTTTTTTAGTCTAAGGATTTTTTTATTTTAAGGAGGATTTACAATGATTACAGTAAAAGAACTATATAAAAAATATAGTAGTCTCGATGGACAACATGTTCATTTAAAGGGATGGGTACGCAATAATCGCGCTCAAAAAGAGTTTGGTTTTATTAACTTCCACGATGGATCGTTTTTTGAAACGATTCAAATTGTTTACGAAGATGGACTCAAAAATTTCAAAGATATTCAAAAAATTCGTGTAGGGAGCTCAATCGAAATCGAAGGTACTGTAGTACTTACGCCTACAATGAAACAACCTTTCGAAGTTAAAGCAACCAAACTTATCTTACTTGGTGATTCACCAGAAGATTATCCTATTCAACCAAAACGTCATTCAAGAGAGTTTTTACGTGAAGTCGCACATTTACGACCACGTACAAATCTATTTCATGCTGTGTTTAGATTAAGAAGTGTGGCTGCATTCGCTATTCATGAGTTTTTCCAAGAACGTGGCTTTGTTTACACGCATACACCATTGATTACAGGGAATGATGGTGAAGGAGCAGGTCAAATGTTTACAGTTACAACTTTACCACTTGATAATATTCCAATGACACCGGATAAAAAAGTGGACTATAAAGAAGATTTCTTTGGTAAAAACACACATTTGACTGTTACAGGACAACTTGAAGGTGAAGCTTTTGCGTTAGCTTTTAGAAATATTTACACATTTGGACCTACATTTAGAGCTGAAAACTCAAACACGCAACGCCATGCATCTGAATTTTGGATGATTGAACCAGAAATGGCTTTCGCTGATCTAGAAGATAATATGGATGTCGCTGAAGAAATGGTTAAATATATTATCAAATATGTTTTTGATAAGTTACCAGAAGAAATGGCTTTCTTTGATAAGTTTGTAGAACCGGGCTTAACTGACCGTCTAAAAAATGTCTTAGATAGTGATTTTGAAAGAATTACGCATGAAGAAGCAATTAACCTTCTACAACAAGCGAATATTAAGTTCCAAAATAAACCTGAACACGGTAAAGATTTAGCAACTGAACATGAGAAATTCTTAACCGAAATATACTTTAAAAAACCAGTATTCGTTATAAACTGGCCAAAAGATATTAAAGCATTTTACATGCGCTTAAATGATGATGGCAAGACGGTTGCTGCAATGGACTTACTCGTACCAGGTAGTGGTGAATTAATTGGCGGTTCACAAAGAGAAGAACGTCACGATTTACTCTTACAACGTATGGACGAAATGGGTGTGCCTAAAGAAGATCTTTGGTGGTACACAGATTTAAGAAAATATGGTGGATGCGTACATTCCGGCTTTGGATTAGGTTTTGAAAGACTCATTATGTATTTAACTGGAGTAGAAAACATTAGAGATGTTATTCCTTTCCCTAGAACACCAAAGAACGCAGAATTTTAATAAATAAAAAAACACACTTTAGGGCTTTGAAAGGCTATAAAGTGTGTTTTTATTTTATAATATGGTTTTTAGTTAATTTCCCAAGGAATTGGTAAGTGTGGTGTCCAAATTGGTGAAGTAGTCGCTAATTTATTAGATTGATAGTTCCAGTCTGGTGATTTTTCACCATTTGGATTTGCTGGATAACCTTTTGTACCCCAGCCATTTTGTGCAGCACGCTCTTCAGCAAATAACAAGAATGTCAAGTAAGGAACATTTTTATAAGTTAACAATAAGTCATAAGATTGATAACCCTGGTCAACAGATGCCACTAAACCTTCAGCAACAATTAAAAATTGTGATAAGTGACCATTAATCCAAACTAAACCTAAGTTTCTACCGTTTGTTTCTTTTAAGTTATAACCTGGAATTGATTGAATATAAATTTCTTTAGAATTTGGATTATTTAATAAATATTCTTTGTTATATTTACTTGCAACATAGCCCCATGGTTCGGCTTGAACGTAGGTGCCATCAACTTCTGGCGTATTAATATAGAAGTAACGTACAGAACCGCCAGGGAAACCATTCATCGCTTGGAAAGAAGCTGTATCTCCATCACTAATACCAGAGTTCTTAGTTAATACAGCACCACCGCCACCTAGGCTAGAGTTTTCAGCGTCTACATAAGTCATTTCTTTGTATCGATCTTCTAATCTAGGACCAGCATAAATATCTTCCAGTGTTTTAATTTCATGATTGTCATTTTTTAAATATTGATAAAGCCCTGGTAGGTATTGAATAAAGTTAAATTTATTGTAAGTACCATCTGCTTTATAATCTTCTTTATTTCCAATGCGAATTAATGTAAGGTTTTTAGAAAAATTAATATCAATACCTGTTGTACCAACAAAATCTAATGTTTTCTTACCACTTGCTAATTCAATAGCGTCATTACCATTAAATGGTAATGAACCTTCTTCATAGACTTGGTCGATTAAATCTTTGTATTCTGTAACACCAAAATTACTGCTACCTAATACAAAATAGTCGTTTGCCTTAATCGTGCCAACCAATTTAATTTCATTTGTAACTTCTTTTGAACCATTTGTATAGAAACGAATACTATGATTCTTAAATTTAATATCTTTATCGGAATTGTTATACAACTCGATTAAGTTATTCGCTTGTGTACTTGGGCTAAAGATTTTTGAAATAACTAAAGATGATTCACTATCTTTGTTACATGCAACTAAGAGTACAGCAAGGAATAGAATGGAAAAAATTGAAAATAGTTTCTTCATTTTAAGCTCCTTTATTTTTATTAGCTAGTTCTTGAACAAATTTATCTAGCTGTTCCTGTTTCATTTTTTTATTGCCTTTATATTTTATCATAACATGCTTATGAAAGAAAAAGAAATATGCGAGAGTACCTAGAATGACAAATGTAATTGATAAATAGATGAAATAGTATTTGTTATAACGATTTAATTGTTTCATCAAAGTATTATCAAAGTAAATATCTTCATGTGCTTCTAGGTTTTCAAAGTTGATTTTCGATAATATTTGGATATTTTCATTTGTTAATTCGCTTAAATTGCGATCAAAAGACTCATCAAATTTATCTACAAGAAACATTGTTTCTTCATTTTCGTTTCTAAGACTTAATAAAAGCGTTGACTGAGATTCTGAGAGACGGTAATAAAAGTCCATTTGTTTTATTTCGGTAAATGTGTCGTTGCTTTTTAAAACATCATGATTTATAATAAACATTGCAGTGTTCGTATCAAGTACAAAAGCAAGGGTTTCCGTTGAAGTGATATAGGACTGTTCATTGAACACTAGAGGTTCAGTGAATGTTATCTTAACATCAATAATCGGACGCTCCTTATTGTCTAATTCTCTAAGCGCATCACCAATTTTTATATCGTTAGCTATAAAAGCGATTGAGTGAAAAGCTTCAGTATTTTTAAATGTGACAAATGTATATGTTCTAAAGTTAATTTCAAATTTAGAATCAGCACTTATAAAGTGCTCGCTAAACAACGGATTTTTGTATACATACGCATCTGTACCATCATGATAATTGGCAATAGCGGTTGTTTGAATTAGGTGTAAATCATTGGTGAGAAACGTATCTTCTTGATCTCTAATAAAGTCAATAACTTTGGATGATTCTGCAAAGAAACTTACAAAGTAAAACACGATAATAGCGAATAAGAAGAAAAGAATTCGAGTAAACCAATTGGACATCAAGTAAAACCTCCTATTTGAGTATATGAATGCTGATTAAGTGTATAATTAAACATAATTTTACACAGTTTAAAGTAAGTATTTAATAAAATACTTAAAATCAACCGTGAAAAATTTCATTAATCATGGTAAAATAAGTAAGGACATTTATGGGGATATTGTCCCGAAAAGTATGAATATAAGTAGCAAACTAGCCGATAGTATATTATATAGTAATATACGGTTAATTGAATATCAATAAAATCGTATACGAGATTCGATTGCTTATGGTTGCATAAAGCATGGCATTATTATATAATATAAATGCAAATTGTCAAGGCGAGCCTTTTCTTACGCTTTGATGCCAAAAATTTATAAACAGGGGGACAAGAATTACTTTGAGCAAATTTAGTTAGGAATACTAATTGGTTTGTCATCAAATAATTTAGGCCCCTAATAATTTAGCATTTATTGTAAGGGTTTTCATAAGTAAAAAAAATTGTATTTAAGGTAGAGAATAAAAAAATAAAGGAGTACAACCAATGAAAGAAAACACAAGCATTATTAAACCGGAGTTATCAATTAGACTTGATGGTGTTACGAAAATCTTTTATGACAAAAAAGACGGTCGTGAAACTCGAGCTGTTGACAATTTCGATGTTGTCTTCCCAAGCGGTCAATTAGTTGGCTTATTAGGACCATCAGGATGCGGGAAATCAACAACACTATACATGATTGCGGGTTTATTAGCCCCTACAACAGGTAAGATTTTTTTCGGTGATGAGGATGTCACGGAGTTATCACCTGAAAAACGTGGCATTGGACTAGTTTTCCAAAACTATGCCCTTTATCCACACATGACAATTCGTAAAAATATCGCTTTCCCCCTAGAGAATATTAATTTACGAAAAGTATCAATTGAAGAAGCTTATAAACAAGCGTACATTTTAGAAAGCCCAGAAGAGTCAAAAGTATACTACAAATACTTAAGTGACTTAGAAGCACTTAAAAATAAGTTCCGTCGTCAAGAAAGCGAACAAGAAGCTAATGCAGTTAGCACAAGATTTAATTTAAGTGTTGAATTAAAGAACAATATCGCTAATGCAAAAGCTGAAGGCAATAAAGAAAAGATTAAAGAGTTGAAAGCTGAATACAAAAAAGCTATGGCACAACTTAAGGAAGACATGAAAGCTGGAAGCAAGAGATTTGATGAAGAATATGTAGCTGAAAAAGCAGCAATTACTCCAGCGAATCTTGAACAATTGCTTGAAACAATGAAAGCAAGACATGCAAAATTAGAAGAAGAGTTCAAAGCTAAAGATGCTGAAATTAGAGCAAACTTTAAAGCTGATCCAAACCTAACTAAAGAGGAACAACAAGCTGCACTTGACTTTGCATTAGCAGAAGCTATGTCAGAGCCATTAAGACTTGTTCATTTAGCTAAAGCGAAAAATTACCGTAAAGAAATTGAAGAACGCGTTATTGAAATGGCTAAATTAGTTGGTATTGAAGATCAATTAGATAAAAAACCTGCACAATTATCAGGTGGTCAACAACAACGTGTTGCGATTGCTCGTGCATTAGTTAAGAGACCTAAGGTTCTATTATTAGACGAACCACTATCAAACTTAGACGCTCGTCTACGTTTACAAACGCGTGAAGAAATTAAACGTATTCAAAAAGAAACTGGTATTACTACAATCTTCGTTACACATGACCAAGAAGAAGCAATGTCAATTTCTGATCAAATCGTTTTAATGAACTTTGGTGAAGAACAACAAAAAGGTGTTCCACAACAAGTTTATGACAATCCAGAAAACTTATTCGTAGCTAAATTCTTAGGTACGCCACCAATTGGTACATACAATGCACAATTAAAAGGTGGCAAAGTTTACATAGACAATAAAGTTGTATTTGAATCTGCTAAATTAAAAGAAGAAAAAGATCGTGAAGTTGTATTAGGGGTTAGACCAGAAGGTTATATTCCAAACGACAACGGTGCATTAGCATTAGACCGTCAGTTTGTTGAAACAATTGGTCGCGACTTAGCTTTAGTTGTTAAACATAAAGATTCATTAGTTGATTCATTTAGAGTAATTATCGCATCAGATAATATTAGTCTAGGAAATAAAGACGTTGTTAAATTTGATCTAAATCCTAATAAAACGTACATCTTTGATAAAGAAGATGGAAGGAGGATTGCTTAACAATGTTAGAGAACAAAAAAGACTATAAAGCTTGGCTCTACATTGCAATCCCGTTAATCTTACTATCAGTATTTACGTTTTATCCATTGATCAAGACAATTCTCATTTCTTTCTTCAGTCAATACAATTCGATTACCGATAGTTTCGGAAACTTCTTTGACTTAGAAGCCTATAAGACTATATTTAGAGATAAATACTTTATTAAGTCACTTACAAATACATTAATTATTGTGTTTGTATCAGTGCCAGTATCTACAGTATTAGCGTTATTAATTGCAGTTGGGTTAAACTCAATTAAACCATTACAAAAAATTTTCCAAACCATCTTCTTTATTCCTTATGTTACAAACACATTAGCAATCGGGATGGTATTCGGTGTTATGTTCTCTCACCCAATTATTCCAGGTATCGCACCAGAGGGGTTAATCAATACGTTGTTTAGTACAGCGATTGACTGGGTTGGACCAACAGCAGTAGCTAAACATTGGATGTTGGTCGTATTGATTTATTCAATTTGGAATGGTCTTCCATTTAAGATCTTGGTGTTTATTGGTGGTTTACAAAACATTAGTAAACAATATTATGATGCTGCTAAAATTGATAGTGCAACACCTAAACGAGTGCTCACTAAGATTACGATTCCTCTATTATCACCAATGATTAGTTATATTTTAATTACATCATTTATCGGTGCGTTCAAATCATACGAAGCTGTGTTATCAGTTGCTGGTGGTACAGGACGTGAATTACATAGAGATCGTTGGACAGCAGTTGCGTATGTTTATGACAAAATCGGTATTGCCGGTATGGACAGCAACATGGTGTCATATTATTCAAGAGGCGCAGCAGCCGCAGTTGTTCTATTTATTATTATCATGATTTTTACTGCTATAAATCTATATGCAAGTAAAAAACGTGTACATTACTAGGAGTTGAAATTATGCAAGAAGCAAAAATTAAAGCCGATTTTAGAGTTAATGAACGCCTAGTATTGCAAAAAACCAACACAATTCTTCGCAAAGTTGTCGTTTATGCGTTTTTAGCAGTAATGGCTATCGTGGTATTAATTCCTTTCTACTGGATGTTAAACGTTTCATTACAAAGTCATAACGAAGTGTTTAACTCATTAAGTGTAAGTTTCTTTCCAAAAGAATTCTCACCTGGGAACTACGTAAAAGTATTCTTCTACGAATCTAGATCTCAGGGTAGTATTGCTTTCCCAAGATACTTACTAAATACTGGTATCGTTGCGTTCTTCTCAACAATATTCGGTACAATGTTTTCGATTTTGGTAGCATTCGCTTTATCAAGATTGAACTTCAAAGGTCGTGAAGCAATTTTCACACTTTTACTAGCAACAATGATGATTCCTGGCGAAATGATGGTTATCTCTAACTATATTACAGTTTCTCGTTTAGGATGGGTTAACCAAGCAAACTATGGTTCATATTTAGCAATGATTGTTCCATTTATGGTTTCGATTTTCCATATTTATTTATTAAGACAGAACTTCAAGCAAATACCAAACGAACTTTATTATGCAGCTAAGGTCGATGGTTGCCGTGACTGGAAATATTTATGGCGCGTTATGGTACCGATGGCAAAATCAAGTATTATTACCATTACAATTCTTAAATTAATGGGTTCTTGGAATGCATTCGTATGGCCAGATATTGTAGCACATGAAAAATACAAACTTGTAACATCATGGTTAAGAAGTTCATTTACAGATGCTGAAGCTGGAATTCAAAGAGTTTTAATTAACTACCAAATGGCAGCGACAGTTATCGTTACAGTTCCATTATTGATACTCTTCATCTTATTTAGAAAATACATTATGTCAGGTGTATCAAGAAGTGGCGTAAAAGGTTAATTATTTTGTTAAACAATAAAAGGAGGAAGTAAAAAGATATGAAGCGCTTTATTGCAGTTATTTTATTAGCTGTATTCTCACTAGTGCTAGTAGCTTGTGGTGGAGACCGTGGATCAGACGTTAAAGACCGCTTAGTTGACTGGTATGAACTAGCTGAGGATGCAGATTATGACGGGTCAAAAGTAACAATTACATTCTGGCACCGTATGGGTCAAGCGAACCAAGAAATGGTTCAAAAATGGATTAGAGAATTCAACGAAATTTATCCAAATATTACAGTCATTGAAGAAAAAGCTGCTGCAAGTTATGATGCTTTAGCTGATAAAATCAGTTTAGCAATTACAGCTGGTAACTATCCAGACATCGCAGAGAGCTATCCAGACCATATCGCACGTTATGCAATGGCTGAAAAACCATTAGCATTAAACAATTTCATCAACCACCCTATCTTAGGGTATACAGAAGATGAAGTTAGTGATTTCCTTTCAGGATTATGGGCAGAAGGTAGCAGCTATGACAATGCTGGTACAATTCTTTCATTACCATTTACTAAATCAAGTGAAGCATTATTCTACAATGCAACTTATTTTGAAGAACATGGTTATGAAGTTCCAACAACTTGGGATGAAGTATTTGCAATCGCAGAAGATATTAAAGAACGTGAACCAGATGCAATCCCTGTAGGATACGACTCAGAAGACAACTTATTCATTACAGCTTCAGAACAATGGAAAGCCCCATATACTGGTTACAACGTAGAAACTGGCCGTGGTGAAGTATTATTCAATAATGCTGAATCTAAAGAAATGGTGAAATACTTTAAATCAAAAGTTGACGCTGGTTTAATGATTACAAGAATGCTTAATGGTGAAGCTTATACTTCAGACATTATGAAAACTGGTAAAGATTTATACATGTATGTTGGTTCAACTGGTGGTACAAGATATGCTTATGATTCAATGCCACAACAAGTATTTAATGATGGCTACCGTGTAGGTGTTGCTCCAGTTCCTGTGAAAGATGCAAACCATAGAAAACAAATTCAACAAGGACCAAACATTAACTTATTCCACCAACCAGGTAAAGAACAACAAATGATTGCAGCTTGGTTATTTGTTAAATTCATGTTACAAGCAGAAAAAACAGCAGAATTCGCATTAGCGAGTGGTTATGCTCCAGTTAGACACTCAGCATATGAAACAGATGTTTGGCAAGACTATGTTGCAAACATTAAAACAACAGAACCAATGACACAAGCTCAAGCAACAGCAAAATTAATTAAAGAAGCAATCGACATGTTTAGAAACAACGAAGAAATCTTCTTTACTTCAGCAGTATTCAACTTAAGTTCTAAGACTCGTGACGAAGTAGGTGCCATGCTCGTTAGAATCTTAGCTTATAATGGTAATGACTTAGATGGTTATATTGATTCACAATATCAATCAAGTTATGATTACATTGTTAACTAGTTCTATAAACAAAAATTAATTCTATTACAATAGAAATTAAAAAAATAAAGGAGAATAGAATGAAGAAACTATTTGGTATTATTGCTGCCCTTCTGCTTTCTTTCACATTAATTGCATGTGGGGAAAAAGAAGATGCTGCACAAGCGTTTTTAGATAACGCACACAAGGCACTTGATATGGTCATCACTGAACCATCAGCAATTGGAGCAAACTTCCAAGTGCCAGTTTCATTGGCTGATGGTGTATCAGCTACTTGGGAATCAACAGACCCAGGTATCGTTGCTATCGGTAATGCATCAGGCGGATTTGTTAACATTATCGTTAACAGACCAACTAAAGGCTCAGGTAACGCTACAGTTACATTAAAGGCTACTTTATCAGTTAAATCAGCAAATTCTGATGAAATGATAACTAAAGAATGGTCAATTGTTCTTACAATTCTTGAACAAACAGTTGAAGAATTAACAATTGAAACAATTGCAGACATCTTAGCTATCAAGGATGATGCTTATGACCCACAAGATAAAAAAGATAAAGTACAAGTTACAATCGAAAACGTAACAATCATCGGTAAAGGTGACGTTGCTTTCGGTTACGATGGAACAGGTACAATCCAACTTTATGGTGGTGTATCTAAAGACTTAGAAGTTGGTAAAGTATACACTGTATCAGGATTATTAGAATGGTACTATGGTATTTGGGAAATTATCGATGTTACAGCTGACGAACAAGCAGGCGCAACACCAGAATTCCCAGAAAAAGTTGTTATTACAAGTGTTGAAGATTTAATCGACGAATTAGTTGAAAATGGTGAACATGTTGCTGCATCAGGTTCAGCGAAAGATGGTAACTTCGAACCAATTTATGCATCTGTTAAAGGTTTTGTACACTTAACTAATGATAATGCTTCAGATAACTACAACACATACTTAGTTGACTCAGAATATGATTTAACTAAAGAATGGGTTGGTGGAGAAGCAGGTAAACCAGCTAGAGGATTATTATTCTATTATGGAACTTCAAACTTCTCAGACATTAGAGCAAGAGACGGATTTGAAGTAACAATTGATGTTATTATTTATACTTATAGATCAAATAACCAAGCGTTTGCTGTTTACTACATCGGTGGTAAAGACGGTATCGTTTTAGGTGAATTAACAGATCAACAAAAAGTTGACTTAGATAAAGCTGCATTATCATTACCACTTGAAGTATTAGCATCAGCTGATGAAGGTCTAAACTTAGTTGCAGAAGGTGCTGAAGGTTCTACAATTACTTGGGAATTAGTAAATAGTGACCATGCTTTAATCGTTGATATCGAAACTGGTAAAGTAACAATTCCACAAACTGGTCAAGTTGAAGTTGAAATTAAGGCTACAATTACAAGTGGCGATAAATCAGACACTAAGACTTTCAAAGTTTGGGTAGGTGCTGCACAATTAATGTCAATTGAAGATGCTAAAGACGTTGCAAGCGGAAGAACAATTATCATTGAAGGTGTTGTTACTGCGATGTCAGGCGATAAAGCAATTCAAATCGAAGACGCAACAGGCGCTATGGTACTTTATGGCAAATATATTAAGGATCTTGATGATGTTGAAAGAGGTACTAAAGTTAAAGTTAAAGGTGTTAAAGACAACTATAAAGGTTTACAACAAGTTAAAAACTATGAAGTTGTTTCTAAGGAAGCTTCTACAGTTCCAGCTGCTGTAAACTTAGATGCTATTGAAAAATTAGATGCTGGATCATTATTGGCTCATCAATCTAAATTAGTTTCATTAAGCAACATGAAAGTTACTAAAGTTACAGTTGATGAAAAATACGGAAACGTAACACTTGAATTTGAACGTGTTGATGGTCAAAAGATTAACTTCTACTGGGATTCACGTGTTGAATTTGAAGGTAGTGAAGCATTAAGTGGTTTCAAAGTTGGTGATTATGTCAATATCGTTGCTGCACCATTATCATGGAGTGATGGTCCAAGATTATCAGCAGACGCTGCTACACAAGTTGTTGAAGCTGAAGAATTATCAGACGAAGTATTAGTTGCTGCTGCATTAGATGCATTAGAAGTTGAAACACTAGTATTCACAGAAAATGGTACTTTAGAATTAGCTGACAAGAGCAATGGCTTAGATGTAGTTTGGACATTAAAAAACGAAGCTGACGCTGATTTTGTTAATGTAACAACAGGAGCAGTTACAGTTGGTACTGGCTACAAAGAAGTTGTTATTGTTGCTACAATTACTAAAGATGCTGTAACTGACACTAAAGAATTCACTCTACGTTTAGGTGTTAAAAATATCGTTTTAACTCATGATATTAGTTTCTCTACTTTAGCTACTGCAACAAATTATCCATACGAACCAGCGGATACTTCTGTTACTAATAGTGTTGACAATAGTACATTCGTATTCTTACGTTACTTAGCAAGCATTAACAAACAAGCAGATCATGAATCAAATGGTGTTGCATTAGGTGTTAGATCAAGTT
>DUPY01000062.1 GCA_012838065.1 Acholeplasma sp.
AAACCTTTGAAACAGTAAACGACTTTGAGTCTTTATGTGGACCAGATGGATGTGCAATATAAAAGGCAAAACGCATCTCTATATTATTATATGCGCGATTGCGCACGTATAGGCAATATGTGTAGATGCGCGACACGCGATTTTATTTTTATATATAAAAATAAAGAATTGCATTTTTCAAAAAAACCATGTTATAATGGTTTCGTAAAACGTTTTATAAAAAAATCTGGGAGGAAAATATTATGGTTGAAAAAGCAATCAACAACACTGATGGCTACGACTTAGACGAAATCATCACAGATATTATCATCAGCTACGAATTGTATAATTCGAAAGGCATCATCGATTCAAGAGTTTATCATTCATCTATTGTTACATGCATTAGAGGATTAGGAAATGTGGAAGAAAAGCCTATTGCAAAACATTTTAAAGATTTTTACTTCTATGGCATTCAAAACGACATCGATCCTGAGGCTGTATGGCGACACTTAATGAATCTAGTAAAACGTGGTATTATTACTTACGATGAAAAACCACCAAAGGAAGGTTATAACAATATCGATCGACGCTTACGTCATTTTGAAATTATCGATAAGGACTATGCAATTAAACGCTATAACTATATATGCAATAACCGAAATAAACTGCGTGAAAAACACGCCTAATTAGGTAGGGTTTTAATGAAACTACTTAAATTAGACATTCCATCAGGTGTTCAACACATAACGGATGAAATGGTATTTAAGCATAAAAGCATTAGGAAACTAAGTATTCCTCAAAGTGTTTTTAAAATTGATCGTTGTGCATTTTATAATCGGCGTCATCTTGAAACTGTCTATTTTGAGACAAACTCGAAACTTACAGTTATTAGTGAAAGTTGTTTTGAAAACAACACAAGTTTAAGAAAAATCAAATTACCGGACATGCTTATTACAATTGAAAAATATGCATTTAAAAATTGTACAGCTATTGATGAACTCATATTACCGGATAGTGTTATTCATGTAGATCCAACGGCTTTTGATGGTTGGAAACAGCACCAAACAATTTATACAAAACTTAAACTTAAAAAACCAATTACTTGTAAAGCGAACGTTATTCTCATAAACGGCACTTCTAACGAAGACATGATTGAAACAGTTAGATCAAAGGAAAAAGACAAGTACTATCTTGTAACCGTAAAATGTGGGCATGTCGGAAGACATCGCTATATGCCAATTACATTTCCAATTCAAGCAACTTCAAAAAAAGAAGCTGTAGAACTTGTACGAAAATTTCCCCGTGTTAAAAGGAATCATAAAGATTTTGTTTTGGATATCAAAGAAGTATCGATGGATACTTATAATACAAAGTGTCAAGAAAATAAAAACGATCCGTATTTACAGATAAAACGCAAACAAGATCAAAACCGTATTTTTGAAGATATCGAACATCGATTAATCGATGAACCTAACTATAAACGCAGAACTTAATAACCTTGAAACGCTTTAAAATTTGATTTTTAAGGCGTTTTTTTCTTTCAGGCGATAAATGTTACTTTTTTATACATAAAACACGCTAAAAACGTGTATTTTTTAGTTATATTATGTTATAATATAAAGGTATGCGAGAGGTAAAAATATGAAAGTTTTTAAAATTGATTCAGAGTATATAACAATTACACAATTTTTAAAAGCAAACGACTATATCAGTTCGGGTGGAGAAGCTAAATATTTCTTAGCGGAAAATGACTGTTATCTAAATGGTGTTAAAATAACCGAACGCGGCAAAAAAATACGCAACTATGATCAAGTAATAATTTTGAATGACACTTACATGATTAAAAATGATTAGAAGAATCGTTTTAAGAAATTTTAGATGTCACGAGATGATTGATCTGAAGTTTGATCAGTCTTTTGTTTATATAGAGGGACCAAACGGTAGTGGCAAAACAAGTATTTTAGAAAGTATTTACTTTGCTGCAACAACAAAATCCCACCGAACAGGCGATGAATCAAATATGATTCGAGAAAACCAACCATTTATGCATACGAAAGTAGTTACCGATAAAAGTACGTATGATATTGTGCTAACGAAAGAAGGTAAACGTGCATCAATTAATAAAGTCGAAAAACGTAAACTAAGTGAGTTTATCGGTGATTTAAAAGTTGTTATGTTTTCTCCTGAGGACTTAGAACTTATTAAGGGAAGCCCAGGATATCGAAGACAGTTTATTGACTTAGAACTTATGAAGCTTGATAAATCATATTTACAAGCGTTAAGTCAATATAAGCAAATTTTGAAACAACGTAACGCTTTGTTAAAGCGACTAGATAAAGAGAGTGATTTAACATTCTTAAATATTCTAGGCGAACAGTTATATGAAGTTGGCTCATTCATTATTGATGAACGACAAACGTTTTTAGATCATTTAAATGAACGTCTAAAAACGATATATATGCAATTTAACGACGTTCAAGTAGAAATCCTATATAAACCACATGTAACGAAGGAAAACTTTTTAAAACATATAAAAAACAATCAAAAACAAGATATTTTTTATGAACAAACCATTGCAGGGCCACATAAAGACGATTTTTTTATGACATTCAAAAGTTTTGATGCAAAGACACACGCAAGCCAAGGTGAACAACGATTGCTTGTTGTTTCGTTAAAACTTGCGTTGCTTGGTTATATTGAAGATGTTACAAAAGACAATGTTGTCTTACTACTTGACGATGTTTTAAGCGAACTAGATAAAGAAAAACAAAGTATTTTCTTAAAAGGATTGCCTAAAAACATACAAGTCATTATGAATAGTGCCATATTAATAAACGAAAAAAATATACAAATGATACACCTAAAGAAAGAGGAGTGAAAACGTGGAGAATAATCAAAAATATGATGCTTCCAATATTCAAATATTAGAAGGCTTAGAAGCGGTTAGAAAAAGACCAGGGATGTATATTGGTTCAACAGGATCAAGAGGTCTACATCATTTAGTTTGGGAAATTGTAGATAACGCTATCGACGAAGCGCTTGCGGGATATGCTAGTGAAATTACATTAGAAATCTTAAAAGGCGAAGTTATTCGCGTTACTGACAATGGACGTGGTATTCCTGTAGACTTGCATCCAAAAACAGGTCGCCCAGCCGTGGAAACAATTCTTACAACACTTCATGCTGGTGGTAAGTTTGATGGTTCAAGTTATAAAGTTAGTGGTGGGTTACACGGTGTTGGTGCATCGGTTGTTAATGCGTTATCGAAAGAATTTATTGTTGATATTCATAGAAACAATAAAAACTATCGTCAAGTTTATAGTTTAGGTGTTCCACAAACGGATGTTGAAGAGTTTGGTGAATCTGAACATACAGGGACAATTATTACGTTTAAGTTTGATGATACGGTGTTTATAGAAACACAACATTATGACTACGAACAATTAAGATTGCGTATTCAACAATTAGCGTTTTTAAATCGCAACATCAAAATTACGATTATTGATGACCGTGGCGAAGAACCTGTACAAGAAACGTATCACTATGAAGGTGGTATTGTTGAATACATCGGGTTTTTAAATGGAAATCGCCAAAAAGTCAACCAACAAATTTTATACACAGAAAAAGAAGTTGATGGTGTCACATTAGAAATAGCTTTACAATACAACGATTCTTATGTAACAAATATTTATTCGTTTGCTAATAACATTCCGACACACGAAGGTGGTATGCATGAAGACGGATTTAAAATGGCATTAACTCGTGTGTTAAATAATTATGCGAAAAACGCAAAAATGATTAAACCAGAAGAGTCTTTCCTAGGTGAAGATACAAGAGAAGGTTTAACAGCAGTTATTTCTGTTAAACATCCAAACCCACAATTTGAAGGACAAACGAAGACGAAACTTGGTAACCCGGAAGTTCGACAAATCGCCTCACAAGTTACAGGTGAAGCACTTGAGCGTTTCTTAATGGAAAATCCAAGTGATGCTAAGGCTGTTATTGAAAAAGCGATTATGGCATCACGTGCACGTATTGCCGCACGTAAAGCCAGAGAAGCAACACGTAGAAAATCACCGCTTGATGCTTTAGGATTCGCATCGAAGTTAGCGGATTGTCGTTCAAGAAATCCTGAGATTTCAGAGCTTTATATTGTCGAAGGGGACTCTGCGGGTGGTTCAGCTAAACAAGGTCGTGAAAGTGAATACCAAGCGATTATGCCATTACGCGGTAAAGTTTTAAACGTTGAAAAAGCTCGACTTGATAAAATTTTAAGCAATAAAGAAATTTTATCACTTATTCAAGCAATTGGTACAGGTATTGGTGAAGAGTTTGATGCAAACAAAGCTCGATACCATAAGATTGTTATTATGACCGATGCTGACGTCGATGGTGCGCATATTCGTACACTATTATTAACGTTCTTCTTTAGATTTATGAGACCGTTAATTGACTTAGGTTATATTTACTTTGCTCAGCCGCCACTATACAAACTCCAACAAGGAAAACGCGTTGAGTATGTTTATAACGATGAAATGTTACCAAAAATATTAGAAACCTTTAGTGGCAAACCATCAATGCAACGCTACAAAGGTCTTGGGGAAATGAACCCTGAACAATTATGGGATACAACGATGAACCCAGAAACAAGAACATTGTTGCAAGTAACACTTAAGGATGCACTTGATGCGGACCAAGTGTTCTCAATGTTAATGGGTGAAGACGTTGAACCACGTAAAAATTTTATTCAAGCAAATGCCGTTTATGTTAACGACATTGATATTTAAGGAGGTTTAAGATGAGCGAACATGATATTTATCAAGATGACTTTGAGACATCAAAAACAACGGAAGGTCATATAAAGGAAGCAAACATCTCAAACGAGATGAAAAAATCATTCTTAAGTTATGCCATGAGTGTTATTGTCTCAAGAGCATTACCAGATGTTAGAGACGGTCTTAAACCAGTTCAAAGACGTATTTTATTTGGTATGAATGAACTTAACATGACATCAAGTTCAGCATACAAAAAAAGTGCACGTATCGTCGGTGACGTTATGGGGAAATATCACCCACATGGTGACTCTTCCATTTACGATGCGATGGTACGTATGGCTCAACCATTTAGTTATCGTTATACATTAGTTGATGGACATGGTAACTTTGGATCAATTGATGGTGATGGTGCAGCGGCAATGCGTTATACGGAAGCTCGTATGTCAAAAATTGCGATGGAAATGGTTCGTGACATCGATAAAAATACCGTAAACTTTATTGATAACTACGATTCAAGTGAAAAAGAGCCAGCAGTGCTTCCATCAAGATATCCAAATCTATTAGTAAATGGTGCGACAGGTATTGCCGTAGGTATGGCAACAAACATCCCACCACATAACTTGTGTGAAGTTATTGATGGTGTCCTTGCATATATGGACAATAAAGATATTACAATTTCTGAATTGGTTGAATATATTCAAGGTCCAGACTTTCCAACAGGTGGACAAATCTTAGGTCTTACAGGCCTTAGAGCGGCTTATGAAACCGGTAATGGTATTATCGCGATTCGTGCAACAGCCTCAATTGAAACACACAAAAACAAACAACAAATTATCGTAACTGAAATACCGTATCAAGTAAATAAAACACGATTAATTGAAAGAATTGCTGAAGTAGCAAAAGAAAAAATCATTGATGGTATTACGGGATTACGCGATGAATCAAACCGCAAAGGCATGAAGATTGTTATTGAGTTAAGACGCGATGTAAACCCGCACGTTTTACTTAATAACTTGTACAAATATACACAACTTCAAGCATCCTTTGGTATCAATATGATTGCACTTGTAAATAATCAACCGCAAACATTAAATTTAAAAGACATGATTGTTCACTATCATAATCACCAAATGGAAGTTATCCAAAGAAGAACACAATTCGACTTAGATAAAGCTGAAGCGAGAGCGCATTTATTACGTGCGTTCGTTACTGTATTAAATGATATTGACAACGCCTTAGAAATGATTAAAAATTCAAGAACCGGCGATGAAGCGAAAGATAAATTGATCGAGGCTTACGGCTTTGATGAAACTCAAAGTAAAGCAATCCTTGATATGAGACTTCAAAGACTAACAGGTCTTGAAATTGAAAAAATTAAAGAAGAAGCCGAAGACATTCGCTTAAAGATTATCGATTACAATGAAATATTAGTAAGTGATGAACGTAAAGAAGCGATTATCCGTGAAGAATTAACAGAAATCAAAAATCGCTATGGCGATAAACGTATGTCTACAATCAACTTACATGAAGACTTAAGTATTGAAAACGAAGACTTAATTCCAGTTGAAGATGTAATTATTACTGTAACAAACGGTGGTTATATCAAACGTATGAAAGTAGACCAATACAAGGCTCAAAATCGTGGCGGTGTTGGTATGTCAGGAATTAAAGTTCACGAAGATGACTTCGTTGAACACATTGGTATGACATCAACACATGATTATCACTTATTCTTTACAAATAAAGGTCGAGTCTATAAGATTAAAGGTTACCAAATTCCAGAGTTCTCTAGAACTTCTAAAGGTATACCACTTGTTAACATCTTAAACTTAGATGAAGGTGAAACACTTACAAACTTTACAAGTATTCCAAACTTTGATGATGAAAATGCGTACCTTACATTCGTAACTAAGAAAGGTATCGTAAAACGTACACCAGTTAGCGAATATCAAAACATTCGTACAAATGGTATTATCGCACTTAACCTTCGTGAAGATGATGAGCTAATTAGCGTAAAAGTAACAGATGGCACAAAAGATATTTTACTTGGTGCATCAAACGGTAAAGCTATTCGATTTAAAGAAACTGATGCTCGTTCTATGGGACGTACAGCAAGTGGTGTTCGTGGTATGAGTTTAGACGATGATGAATTCATCGTAGGTGCTTCAATCATCGATAGCGAAGAACAGGACGTGCTTGTTATTACCGAAAAAGGCTTTGGTAAACGTACATCTGTAAGCGAGTATCGTTGTCAACAACGTGGCGGTAAAGGCGTTAAGACACTAAACGTTACAGATAAAAATGGTAAGTTATCAACCTTACGTGTCGTAACAAACGATGATGATTTAATTGTCGTATCTGATAAAGGTGTTGTTATTCGTGTACATATCAACCAAATCTCACAAACGAAACGTGCAACACAAGGTGTTCGAATTATTAAACTTAGACCAGATCATCTTGTAAGCACTGTCGCACTTGTTCCTTATCAAGAAGATGAAGAGGAAACAGATGAAACTCAAGCATTTAAACAAGAAGCGATGGATGTTGATTTCGATAAAAAAGAAGCTGTAGACATGGATCTTGTTCCTGAAGAAATTGAAGAGGAAGAAGAAACAGTTAAAACAGATCGTTTATTTGAATAGTTTATAAAATGAGACGATTAGTGATCTAATCGTTTCTTTTTTTATCTAGGTGATGTAACATAAATAGTGTATAAACATATAGATTAGGAGTTTACCATGCAATTAAAAGAAAAAGACACAGTTATATTTTTTGGAGATTCAATTACAGCTTGTAATAAAACAAATCACGAAGGTGCATCAGCGAAAGATGTCTTAGGCTCAGGTTATGTCAATATGATGAATAGTCACTATCTTTTGTATAACCCTAAACTCAAACTTAGAATAATTAATCAGGGAATCAGTGGTAATCGATCAGTCGATTTAATTGAGCGATTAGAAAAAGATGTTTTGTCTATTAAACCAAATCATGTCTTTTTAATGATTGGTATTAACGATGCTTGGCGCACACTAGATAACATACAAATTCCAAGATTTCAAACAACACTCAAAGACTATCAAAATAATATTGATCAACTCGTTAAAACAATGTTAAATCATTCAATTAATGTCATCTTAATGTCGCCGTTTCATTTAGAACCAAATCGAAACGATGACTTAAGAAAGGCTGTAGATTCCTATAATGTGTTTTTGAAACAATACGCCAAACAACACAACCTTTTATTTATAGATTTACAAAGCGCATTTGACGAATTACTTAAACAAACAAGTGTCTATGTTTTATCACAAGACCGAATTCATGTAAATATGGCGGGTCATATGTTTATTAAAGATACGATTTTAAAACATATTGGCTAAGTTTGAATCACTCTAATGGGGATTAAATTATCGATTATTATAAGTACATGCTAAAATAGAATTAACAAAGAAATAGAGGCGTTTATATGAATCATTCAAAGGTGTATAGAAAATTACCAAATAACTTTAAAGAAGTTTATCGCTTTGGTGGATCAAACGATCAAGCTACGTGCTTACTCATAAACATGCTTTCAATCGTTATGATTGTACCGTTAGTTATTTTTTATGGATTTATAAATAAAGAGCTTTTTTGGTTTTTTAAACCACTAGAAATGCTCTATTTTGCAGTTATTTTGTTTGTAAGTTTTTTAGTAACAATCTTTTTACATGAACTTATATTTTCTTTGTTTATAAGACGTGAAAACAAAGAAATAAACTTAAAAATTAAAGGTCTACTTGTAAAAACAAACATTCAGGATTTTTATTTTGAAAAGAAGTATTACTTAAACGCCATCTATTTTACAAACGCGATCATATTAAGTCTTTTAATCTTAAGTTTATTTGTATTTAAAAATGCTTGGTCCATTTTTTATTTTCTAATCGTCTTTCATCTAGCTGCATATTTTGGTGACGCATTTACAGTGTTTCAAATATTAAAACACAATCAGTGTGTTCTAATACAGGAACAACATAAAGAACTTACGTTATATGAAAAGGTCGATACGAATGATTAATACAAATATTGCAAATATAAAAATCGCTTTTAACTATCGCTTTAGCGATTTTTTTGAACACAATATTGAACATTATAAAACGGATGAGCCAAGTATTCATCTTTTAGAAACAAAGTATTATACAAGCGATATAAAAATTATTGATGGCGTAAATAACCGTATACTTGCAGGTGTTGATGGAAATATAAAAACCTTATTAACATATGATGCTGCATTTAAACATGCAATGATTCACATCGATGAAAGAAAGTTTCGAAAAGAAACTTTGCCGCATGCAGAATATATTTACATGAGTATGGTATTTTTAGAAATAAGTTACTTATATCAATATTTTCCAATGCATGGCTCAGCAATCGCCTATAAAAACCAAGGACTTATTGTTAGTGCACCAAGTGGCACAGGTAAATCAACGCATACTCGAATGTGGAAAGAAGCTTTTAATGATGATGTCATATATGTTAACGACGATAAACCTTTATTGAAATTAATCGATGATGATATTTATATTTTTGGTACACCATTTAGTGGTGCACATACCAAAAATACAAATATACGCATACCACTTAAAGCACTCGTCTTTTTAAATCAAGGACTTACGAATGACATAAGACCTACCAATAAAGATGAGGCAATCAAAAAAATTATGAGAAATTCCTTAAGACCAAAGGAAAGTCATGAATGGGATGAAGTGATTCGTCTAATTGATAAAATGATTGAAAAAGTTCAAATGATTGACATTGATGCAACATTAAGTCATGAGGCCGCATACGCTGTTAGAAAGGCTATTTTCAAGGAATAATATATGAAACTAACATTTATAATAACTGAACAATTTGATAATAAAAGAATTAGAGATTTCTTAAACGCATATCATGTAGGTAAAAAAACAATTTATGATTATTCACTAAATAAGCGTTTATTGCTTAATGGTATACCAAAACACGATATGTCGCTTATGAATTTAGGCGATAAACTTGAGATTGTTTTAGAAGACAATTTAACAAGCATTAAGCCCTATAACTTAAATCTTGATATCGTCTATGAAGACGATGATCTTTTAGTTATAAACAAACCAGAAAAACTACTCATACATAGCGATGGAACAGGAGCTTTTAACTTAACAGATATCGTAAATTATAAGTATTATCAACAAGGTTATCGCCATCAAATACTACCTGCACACCGCATTGACTATGAAACGAGTGGACTTGTCGTATTTGCTAAACATTTTATGGCATTATCTTTTCTATCAAAATTATTTGAAGAAAAACATGCCGATAAATACTATATTGGCCTAGTATCAAAACCACTTAGAGAACCAAAAGGTGTTATCGATATACCACTTGATTATGAAAAAAGATTAAACAAGATGGTTGAATCATCCAAAGGCAAACGTGCAGTAACCGAGTACGAAGTTATCGGTGACAATAAAGTCTTAATTAAAATTATAACTGGCAGAACACATCAAATACGTGCACATTTTAGTATTATGGGTAGCCCAATTGTGGGTGATCCATTATATGGCATGCAAAAAGATCGACTATATTTACACTCCTACAAAATCACGTTCGTACATCCAAGAACAAAAGAAAAAGTGACATTTGAAAAATATCCAAACTTTTAAGAAAGAAGGTATTCATAGATGACAAATCCAATAATTAAAAACATCGAACCAAGAGAAATCATTCATTTTAAAGATGAAGTCGTATATCAAAAAGGTCAAGTAGTAAGTAAAACAATCGTAAAATCATCAAAAGCAAATATTTCTCTATTTGCATTTGATAAAGACGAAGGATTAAGTGCACACACATCAAGTGGTGATGCGTTAGTAACAATACTTGACGGCGAAGCACTTATTACAATCGATGATAAAGAATATGTTTTAAAAGAAAATGAAAGCATCTTAATGCCAGCAAATATTAAACATGCGTTACACGCAATTAAACCATTTAAAATGTTTCTCGTTATTATTTTTGAAGATAAAAAATAAAGAACATTATTTATAAATAAATAAGATTAAAAAGGGCTTTATATAACGCCTATGAGTAAGGATTAACTGAAATAAGTGTCAATAATCATGAAAGCCCTTTTATTTTATAAATGAATATGTTAAAATATACAAAAGAAACCTAAAAAATGCTTAAAAAAGCGAGGTAATACATAAAATGAGTTTATTTAGACATGCCCATTTTGTAATTACCATGAACAAACATTTTTTTGGTTTGAATAAGTTAAATAATATTTTTCACGAGGGAAACGCATAACTTTTTAGGTCTGTGTTTCCATTTTGTATAGTGTTTAAAAATGGAGGTAACCATGAGAGAAAAAGAAATTGTAAAAAACACTTATGAAGCACCTGTAATAGAGGTTATTGAATTTGATTTATCAGATTCGATTGCTGCTAGCGTTGATGGTTTTGGTGCAATGCTTGGAGAGGAGTTGTGGAGCAATGAGTAAAGTGTTCAAGAAAATATTAACTGTTTTTTTTGTTTTTCTTATTTTTTCCGTAACGCAAGTAAATAATCTCAGTGCTCAAGCTGCGCAAAGCTCTTACACGGAGGATTTCAGTAATATTAGTTTAGGAGGTTCATATTCTTCAGGGTCGCATACTGGTGCTAATGGACAGTTATGGAAATACACCGATTCAAGGGGGGATCAAACGCTTGATGGTAAAGCATTACTTCTTAGAAGCGGAAGTTT
>DUPY01000063.1 GCA_012838065.1 Acholeplasma sp.
ATTTTTCTAAACATATTTTCTCTCTACTTTCTCTCTTTTTTTATATTTATTAATATAAATATGTGATTTTAATTATAGACTATTTTATTTATAATTCAAGTGATAAAGTAAAAAAACTCATACGATAACGTATAAGTTTTCTTTAAATTTTCACTCATATTTATTTTTAAAATAGTTTTGAATGTAAACAACTGGCGTACCTTTATCACCACTTCCACTTGTTAAATCGGCTAGTGAGCCTATTAGATCTACATAGCGTCTTGGTGTGGTACCTAAGGAAGCATCGTTATTAACGTTACTTGTTTTATTTTCAATTTCGTTTTTTATTGCAGCCTCTAAATCTTTTGAATCTAAGTTTTCGTATTTTTCTAAAGCGAGCATTTTTAACTTAACTTCGCGTGGACTTCCCTTTAGTCCATCGGTAAATGATGGTGAAACGACAGGGTCAGCAAGTTCCCATATACCACTGTATGGATCCTTAAATGCACCATCACCATAAATCATGACTTCAACTTTCTTTCCTGTAATGCGTTTAATTTCATTTTGAACATCATAAACAAAATGATTGTTATTAGGAAATAACTTAATTTTGTTTTTACTTGTAAAATTTGAGCCCAGCAAGCCATAAGTTTCGTTATAACCACTTCCGTTTATCGGTTCACATAGTACATCATCAAGACCATAAAGAGTTATGTCATCACTTTTTAGTTCTTCCTTTAGTGCTTTTCTTGTATGAATACTTGAAACTAAAACATTTGATGTATAGTTCGTTATTACATTAGGATTATTTGAAAAAACAAACTCGATAAAAGAACCAACTTCTTTTACAACATTTTCATAATACGTTAAAATATCAACTTCAGTATGTGGATGTAAAAATGTCCCAAATGTTTTACGATATGTTTCATAATTAAGTGTGTCCGTAAACGGATTAATCTTTGAACTTTTTAAACGTTCAATATCCATAATCGGATTCCCTACTTCATCGCTTGGAAAACTAAGTAACATCGTAATGTTTTTAAATGCTTTTGCAAACGCTCTAAGCAACATCGAAAATCGATTTCTTGATAAAATTGGATAGACAATGCCAAGATTATCGCCTTGGAACTTTCTTTTCAAGTCAGCGACAATATCATCTAAACTTGCATAATTATTATCCGAAATACTTACAACAGCTTCTGTAACACAGATGATGTCACGGTCTTGGATTAGAAATTTTTCTCTTTTACTTGCATTTAAAACACTCTCAACAACAATACCAACTAAGTCATCCCCACTTCTTATAATTGGCGTTCGTATGCCACGAACAATTGTACCTACAGTTCTCATAAATCCCCCTTTTACGAGGGTATTATAACATAGCTTTATCTATTATAAATAAACTTTTCCACTAAAACTTTGGACATCATACGTAATATCTATGACTTTATCAAACGGTTGTTGACTTAATGCACCAACGATTTTAAACGAATTATTTGAACCAAATTTATGCGTGAAATTTAGTGTGTCTGTATATTCTCTTCCTTGATATTCATAAATAACTGTATAAATAATTGAAATAAACTTTGGCATAATATATTTGAAGCTATTTTGAATCGGTTTTAAATCTAATGTAAGATCAAGCTGTCCATGATGTACAACATGAACAAGTTGAACATCATAATATGTCGTAAGGTCATTTTTTGTTAAATCGAAGCTTTCAATCTTTTCTGGTTCTTTAGAATCATACAATGTTTGATCATTGGTATATATCAATACTTCAGGTTTTGAATCTTCTACATAGACTTTGTAGAAAATAGGTTTTTCGAATAATTTTAATTCTAAAACAAATTCATTCGTTAAGAATTTCTCATAGTTTAAAGTAAGATAGTCGGCTCTTTGATAGTTTTCTAGTGCTTCTTTTATATATGCATTTTCTATATTTTCTAAACTTATTCTAAAGTCATTTGGTGTAGCATCCATTTTATATGGAACAACAACAAAAGCGTCTTCTAGTTTCGTTCCATACTTTAAACGTGTGTTATAGCAAACATAATAATAATTGCCATCATAGTCTTTTGCAAATCTCACAAAAAACAAATGATCATCATAATAATTAGGTGCTTTGCTATAATCTCTGGACCCGTTATAAAAGTTGTTTATGACTTTATCGTATAAATTAGAATCTATAAAACTTTCGTCTTTCACTTGAATTTCTACCTCATTTAATAACGAAAGGCTATGCTCCATTCTTAAGTGTGTGTCAATATCACTTACTTTTATTTTTTGTGATTTTGGAACACATGCACAAATCAATAATACACATAAAGCCAAACTAAAACATATAATTTTTTTCATAGAATCCTCTCCTTCATTTAATAAGACAATATTAATACAATATTTCTCTTATACAAATAACGTATTTGACCATTTTACTAAGAAATTATTTAAAAGAGGGATATATTTGTCTAAATCTTTTTCACCATTTTTAATATAACTAATAACAACATCAATTAAACCTGACACAATAACCTTTATTTCAAACATTGTTTGAACTTTTTCTTTTTCACTTGCATGAACAAGTACATTATTCAAAATAAATGCTTCTAAATCATTTTTTAACTTTTCAATATACACGAATGGATATTCACTTGATAGTCCAATACGAATAAGTTCATGCGATTTACCAAGCAAGCCAAAAATCTGTTTGATATATACTTCAAAATCAAATTCAGACTGTTTACTTATTTCTACAACAATTTCTTTTAGTGATTTTGTAAATTTATAGCCTATCGTTTCGAAAATATCAATCATGTCTTGATAATGAAGATAAAACGTACTACGACTAATATTCGCTTCTTCACATAAACTTTTAACAGTAATACGATCGATATTTTTGTGTTTTCGATAAAGTTTAACTAATGCTTCAATAATTGCCTCTTCTGTTTTTTTATAATTTCGATTCTTTTTTTGATTTTTGTCCATATATTTACTCCTTTTTATTGTTGTCTATTATTAGTCTAATGCCTAAAAATGATAGTTGATGTATGTCTAATTTCATTATACAATAAAAGTGTAAAAATATAAACATGCGTCCATATTTTAACGCTTGTAAACTAAAGGAGGGGCCTATGAATTCAATGATTGAAGTAAAAAACTTAACGAAAGATTATGGGTTTAATCGCGGTGTTTTTGATATATCTTTTCATATTGAAAAAGGTGAAGTGTTTGGCTTTTTAGGTCCAAATGGTGCCGGAAAGTCAACAACTGTTCGTCATCTCATGGGTTTTTCTAAACCTGATAAAGGTGATACAACTATTTATCAAATGTCAACATTCGAAAATTATGACAAAATATTGAAACATGTCGGTTACATCCCTGGAGAGCTTGCTTTACCAAGCGGTTTAACTGGTAAAGCATTCATTCGTCACATTGAAGATTTAACAAAAAATAAAAATCCTGAACGACAAAAAATATTGCTTGATAAATTTGAATTATCCAATAAAGAGCTAAGTCTTCCTACGAAGCAAATGTCTTTAGGGAGTAAACGTAAACTCATCATCGTTTCAGCTTTTATGCATGATCCCGATATTTATATTTTAGATGAACCAACAAGTGGTTTGGATCCTTTTATGCAAGACGTATTTATTGAGCTTATAAAAGAGGAAAAAAAACGGGGAAAGACAATACTTTTTTCTAGTCACATTTTCAATGAAATTGATGCGACATGTGACCGCATTAGTATTATTAAAGACGGACGAATTGTATCAAGTTTCAATGCACATGATTTTAAACATAACCAAGATAAACTATACGAACTTACGTTTAAAAATCAAAGTGATTACTTAACATTACTTAAATCAAAAAATGACTGGATAACTATTGTCGATATTACACCTGTTGATTTTAAGATTATTGTTAGTGTTAATGACCAACATATTAATGAATTTATTGATTTATTAAAAAACTTAGACATTTTGCACTTCCATCATATGAAGGAAACATTAGAGTCTTACTTCTTGTCCTTTTACAGTGAAGACAAAAACTTTGGAGGTATCGAATAATGATGACAAATGAACCAATCATTAAAGTAAGTAACCTTACCAAAAATTATGGAAATAACCAAGGTGTCTTTGATTTAAATTTTACAATTCATAAAGGTGAAATGGTAGGATTTGTAGGAACGAATGGTAGTGGTAAATCAACAACAATACGTTTAATTACTGGTTTTATCAAACCAGATAGTGGAACTTCTACCGTCTATGGTTATGATTCGTGGACCGAAAGTTCAAAGTTTATTCGTTCGATTGGCTATGTTCCAGGTGAAATAGCTTTTCCAGATTTATTTACAGGTAAAGATTTTTTAAAATCTCAGGCAGAACTTTTAAAAATACAAAGTTTTGATTATGCCAATAAGATCATTGAGCTCTTACAACTTGATATACGTGCAAATTTAAAACGAATGTCAAAAGGTATGAAACAAAAAACTGCATTGGTCGCAGCGCTTATGAGTGATCCAGAGCTACTTATACTTGATGAACCAACAACTGGATTAGATCCACTAATGCGAGTTAAATTTATAGACGCAATCAAACAACAGCACTTAATGGGTAAAACCATACTAATGAGTTCTCAATCCTTTGAAGAACTTGAACGAACTTGTGATAAAGTTATTTTCATTTATAAGGGTCACATACTTGCTATTGCCAATATGCATGAAATAGCAAATCGAAATGTCCAAGATCTAAAAATAGAATTTTATGAAACAAATGATTACTTAGACTTTGAATCTAAAGGTTATAAAATTATACGAGACCAAATGAAATACAATCAATTAACAATCGAAGTTAAAAAAGATAACATTGGAATATTAATGAATGACCTTAGTTCATACAACATCAAGTTTATTAGCGAAGTTCCTTACACCTTAGAAACACACTTTAAGCGCATTGCAAAAATAAAGGAGGAAAAATGATGCTCAGTCGTGCACTTTACAAACAATCTTGGAAAGCGAATGGTATTCTTTGGGGTATGGTATCGCTTGTTAGTTGTTTTGTGTTAGTTGTTATTATGTTACTTATTGGCGGTGATGGCTTAGGTGAACTAACTGTTTCGTTTAGTGAAACAGCTGCAAAAGCTAGTATTACAACACAAATAGAAAAAAGTGCGATGAATTATTATCGCATATCAAGCGAATCCATCGAATATTTTGATAAAGCCTTTCTGGATAACTATGTTTTAGAAATAATGAATAATCCAACTTCAACTTTAGAAGAAAAAATAGAAGCTACTTATCTAAAAACAATCGACGACTTCAATCTTTATTTAGACCAAAAGATTAAAGAAATTGATCCATTACTTACGATTGAATCAAATAGTTACATAGAGTTAAGTACACAAGCCTTAATGGTTTTAAATCCGGATGGAGCATTAAACCCACTCTATGAAATGTATGAACCAAATTCTGCACCAAGTGACTACGATATTCTTACACTTATATCGAGCATCGATATGGCTGATTATTTACATATTATGACAACACAAACGCCTCCAGATGATTTATACGATGTTATCGATACATTGGAGCGTATTGAATACCGTAAAAATCGCGTCTTACATGGTATATCTATTTTTAGTGCAGGTGTAATGACAAGCGATGAAGTTGTGGAAAAAATTATTGAATCCTTAAGTCAATTAAAAATATCGAAAGAAGATTACATTGAATTTGGATTTACTTACATGAATGTTAAAAACTTAGCACACCACGCAAGTATTACGTATGATGCGAAACTTCACTATGAGTTGTCACTTCTTGATCCTGCGGATATAGACTATAACAATAAAGTTATTGAACTTAAAAATGAACTTAATCAAGATATTTCAAAAAACTTCTTAAATGAGTTACCTGAAAGTTTTACGAATATGCTCAGTGAATTTGGTAACCAAGATTCCTACGCACAAGTACTAGATAGCATGTACTATAAAATTGTAGGCATGTTAATCGCAATCGTCTATATCATTATGGTTAGCGTAAGTTTAATTAGTACACAAGTTGAAACAGGCTCGATGGCCTACATTTTATCCAGTGGAACAAAAAGAAAAACGATTGCGTTTACACAATCAATATTTTTAATTACATCAACATTATTCTTATTTATATTTACAACAATTGTCGCTGTTGTATGTTATATAATTAAAACACCAGTAGCTAGTGAAATTACCATAGAAAAGATTCTCTACTTTGGTGCCTCTACTTTTAGTGTTGCCTTTGCGTTTTGTGGTATAAATTTTTTATCTTCATCCATCTTTAATCGTTCACGTCAAGCTATGGCAATCGGTGGTGGTATTACCGTATTATCATTAATTTGCACAATACTTGGTATGTTTGGAAGCCAATCCATGCCAAGCATGATGCGCATTGATGTCTTAAATTACTTTAACTATTTTTCAATTATTTCTTTATTTGATGGTACATCAATCATTGATGGTACATGGACATTTTTATGGAAGATGGCCATTCTCTTTGGAATTGGCGTTATTGGCTTTATCATTGGTTCTAAAGTATTTACAAAAAAGGATTTACCACTATAAAACGTAAGGTGTACCAAAAACGGTACACCTTCTTTTATGAAAGATTCATTCTATTATTAGCCCAAGTCAAGATATTTTCTGCCTTTTCAGGTTTAGATACATAATAGCCTTGAATATAATCGGATTTCAGTTTTTTTAACAACTCGTATTGTTCTTTTGATTCTACCCCTTCACAGACAACTTTGTAACCTAATTTATGTGATAAGTTTATCGTATATTCAACAATTTGTGCTTTAATTTCATCGGTTGTTACATAGTCAATAAATCCTTTATCAAGCTTAATATAATCCACATTTAACATGGTTAAGTAACTTAGAGAAGAGAAACCTTTTCCAAAATCATCGATTGCAATTTTTATACCTAACTTACGTAACTTTTTAATAACTTGTTCCGTTTGATCTTTATAACGCATTGCTGCACTTTCAGTAATTTCAAATTCGATATTTTTCGGATCAAAACCACATGTTTCAATTAAATAGGATGCTTCTCGTAAAAATTCATCACTAAACAAGTTTTTACTTGAAACATTAAGCGAAATAGAAGCATCAACACCGTTGGATTGAAAATATTTTATTTTTTCAATCACTTGTTTCAAAACCCAAAGCGTTAAATCGTTAATAAGTTTTGTTTCTTCAACAATTGGTATAAAACTCATTGGTGGAATTAATCCTTTAAGTGGGTGTTGCCAACGAATTAAAGCCTCTAGTTTGATTTCATTCGTACATGTTGAAACCTTTGGTTGGAATAGTAAAAATGTTTCATGATTTTGTAAAGCTTTTTTAATATCGGTTAAGACGAAGTAATCAAGGGATTTATCTTCATTTTTTTCGGTAACTAAAACATACTTACGATTTTGTTCGTGTGCTTCTTTTGCTGCGATATTGGTGGAATTAAATACAGACACATTTAAGCGTTCATAGTTGTTATCGATAAATTTAAATCCTAAAGAGTAATCAAAATATACAGGCATATGATTAATATGGTATTGCTTACTCAATATGTCTTCAAGTTCGTCTACAAGTTTATCTAAATGGTCATGGCCAGATACCATCCAAAATGTGTTGGATACCGTTGGCTGTAAAATGATAGGATTACGATCTAAACTTTCATTTAAGTCATTATATATTGTTTCTAGAAGTTCAGCAAAGAATTCGTGGTTAAATGTGTCAATAATTAATTGTGTGTTGTGAATTAAAATCGTCGTTATTAAAACCTTTGGCCCAAATACAGAAAAATCGGTAACTGATAGTATATTTGGATTTGGTATTTTTAAATGGTTATGGAAGTACAAGGACTGGTCAATAATTTTCTTTTGATGTTGGTTAATGTAATGAGCAAGTCCTGTTAGTGACCCTATAATAACAAAAACTAACAATCTAAAAAACCAGTTATAAAAAAGCTGCTGTTCCATCGTTTGAATATCGATAGGCATAAAAGGGCCTATCAATAACCCACTAATGATTGCTAGAACAACAGCTCCATGATAGCCGACCATAAAACCGGCAATAACTATTGGAATATACATTAAATGTGCGTAGACATATTTTACACCACCTGTTAAATAGACAAGTGCGGTGATAGCGACGGAAAAAAGCGTCAATAATACCATGATAATGATTTTCTTGCTGTTAATTTTAGAATTCATGATCATCACCTCGTAAGCGTTTTAGTTCACTAGTTATTATACACTCTTTAACGACTTTTTTAAACCTTAAATGCTTATTTTTTTGAATTATTGTATAGACTAAGTATATTCAATTAAATTTTATTAAAAACATGAATTATTTTTTAACGGAATCTTCAATATATATTTTTGGTAAAGCAAAATCAATGTCATGTGCATCAAATAATAATTTAATTTCTCGTCTTAAATCACGTTCAGATTGGAAGCGTTCATCCTCTCTTACTTTACCAACAAACTTAAGTTGAACGCCTTCTTTTGTAAAATCAGAAATACCTACGTATTTAGGTCCATCTGAAAATTGTGGTAAGTTTTTACGAATGTTATTGATATTGTCTTTAATAACTTTTTCAGCTTTTTGAAAGGCGTGCTGTTTTATTATGACATCTACAGTTAGTAACGAGTCATCATAAGATAAGTTAACGACCGATTTAATTTCTGAGTTATTTATTATTTTTATATTTCCACCAGAATCAACAAATTGTGTTGTGCGAATGCCAATGCTTTCAACCTTCCCTCTAAATCCGTCAATAATGATATAGTCTCCGACATCATATTCCCCTTCAAAAACAATAAATAAACCGCTAATAATATCACTAATTAAGCTTTGTGCACCAAGACCGATAATAAGTCCCAAGACACCAATACTAGCAAAAAGTGCTACTGGATCAACACCAAAAACTAATAAAATAACTACAATAATAACAATTGCTGATAAATAACGAATAAAACTATCGATAAGTTTTGAAGTCGTTTTGCCACGTTTACTTTTTAAGACAAGTTTTTCTACAATTTTACGAACAAACTTAAATATAATCGTAATTAATACAACATACACTGCTGCTCGAATAAGTCGTGGGACTTGGTCCATTATGAAATTAAAGGCTGCTTCAATTCCAGTTTCACTTTCACTTAAGATATGACTAAAAACGGAAGTTTCATTAAATAATACGTCACCAAAAAAAGCGATAAAGACAACAATAGCTCCAACAATCCATCCGAGAACTCTAACAATCGTTATTTTATTTTTTTCATGTCTATCCTTCACTAAAATTCACCTCTTTACATTTGATTATAACATGTATTTATAGCTAAAGTGTGTTTAAGCATTTTATATTTTTAATAAAAAATTAGCAGATAACCATCTGCTAACTTTTATTTTATCCATGTCTTTCAACCGATATTTTAGAAACAGTAATACTTGATTTATTAAACTTAAATGTTAGGCTATGTTTACCTTTTTTAATAATAACAAGCGCACGAGATACAATTGTATTATTACCTGTACCTGGAATTGTAAGTGTCGTTTCATGTTTATTATCAACATATACAGAAAATGGCAGTTGAGCAGTTCCAAGTTCACTACTTGATATTGAAAAATCAATAATGTATTTACCGTTTTCCATAAACTCTAATGCATAGCTTATGTGTTGGTTTTGATCCATAACATTCAATTGTTTATTTTCTAATACAAGATTACTGCTCTTTTCTAAGTAACTCTCTAATTCTAAAACAATTGGAGTCCATACTTTTGCGCCAACTTGGATAAGTTTCATTTCTTCAAGTTTGCATAAATCGACAAATTCGCTTGTGTTATTACTTAGTTTTCCAACACGTATATGATACGTTTGGTGTTCTTTACCACTTGTAATGTAAATACGTGCGTATGTTTTATCAAAACTTAAATCGATCATGCCTCGATCAACTTCTATTGAATAAATTTCATCAATTTCCTTTAAGTGATAATAAGAAACATAAGGTTTTAATAAAACGTCATTGCCGTTAATTTTTAGTCTATTTAGTGTTGGTTTAACAACACCTAATTTGTTGATTTTTACCCATGGATCAAACGGCCTTACTTCCTTGATAAAATCGATTTGGTGTAATCTACTAAATGCCGGTGTATACATAATAAAATTTAAAATGTTCTTTGCTACATGTTGTAAATGCTCAAGTTTTAATTCTTGATTCAAATAACTTGATTTCGCATTATCATTTGCACTATTTTCTTTAGCATTACTTACAACCATATAAACATCGTTTTGACTAACGATCATTGCTTTTGTATTATTTAGTGAAGCTGGGAAGCCAAAGTCGTTCATTTTTGCCCACCAGTCGGTAACAACAATCCCTTGAAAATTCCATTCATCACGTAATAGTTTTTTATTGACCTCAAAGTTTGAGGCACTCCAAATACCATTTACAGGATTGTAAGACGTCATGATTGCTTTGGCTTTACTTGATTTTATTGCGATTTCAAATGGTTTTAAATAGATTTCACGTTGGGCACGGCCACTTATAATCGCGTTAACATTTGTGCGATCCGTTTCTTGGTTATTACCATATAAATGTTTAAGTGTCCCAGAAAGTCCTGCGTAATGTAGGCCATTGGTTACACTAGATGCCATAAGACCTGTTAGCAACGGATCTTCTGAAAAATATTCAAAATTTCGTCCATTTAACGGATTACGCATAATATTCATACCAGGTGCTAATACCATATCAATGTTATAGGCTCTCAATTCATAGCCTAAAAACTCATAAAGTGACTCGATAAGTTCAAGATTAAAGCTTGACGCAAGCGCCGTACCGATTGGTAAACTTGTCGCATAATAGCCTGAATCCATACGTATACCTGAAGGTCCATCAGCAGCACAGGCAATCGCTATGCCTTTTTCAATTAGTTCATCAGTTACACCACCAAATGCGGCTGCTGTACCTGAAGTTACTTTAGGTGAACTCATACCTTCACCACGTGTCAGATAGATAAGTTCATCAATGGATAAAGAACCAATAAACGTTTTTAAATCAAGTTTATTGTTATAAACATCCATTAAATTTAATGCTAGGCTATTTGTTTCAAAACGTTCTAATAAATCATTACGAATGTTTTCATTATAATTCGTTTCTCTTGTTGGAACTTTTTCATACATTACTTCTAAATTAAGATTTGGTTTAATTCTTAAAAACTCGTGTGTTGGGGCATTGATTTCTTGACTTTTTGATACAATTTTCGTTTCCTTTAGTTCAACATCTCCAACAAATATCGATTCACGAATAGAGTTGCCTAAGTAAAACTTATACGCGCCTTCTTCTAAAATGTATGCATGTTTAAAAACACGACCAGAATCATCAAATGATGCGTACTTTTTTAAGTCGATTTCTAGTTTTAGAACTTGTTGTTCACCCGGATTTAAATTTCCTGTTTTGTTGAAAGCTACAAGCTCTCTTAATGGTTGACCGAGCTTGCCTTGTGGTTTTTCAAGATAAACTTGAACAACTTCTTTTCCAAAATATGAACCTGTATTTCTTACTAATACTTCAAAATATATATGATCCTTGTAAACTTTGAAACTTAAAGGCTTAATATCAAACGTTGTATAACTTAATCCAAAGCCAAATGGATATCGAACTCGGTCTTTAGCAAACGTTTCAAAATAACGATAGCCAACATAAATGTCTTCTTCATAGACAACTTCACCTTTTTGACCAAAATTACGATAACTTGGATAATCCTCTATATTATAAGCAATAGAAATTGGTAATTTAGCAGATGGACTACTATATCCAAGTAAAACATCTACAAGTGCAAGTGCACCGTGTTCACCACCATGCCATGCAAAAACAAGTCCATCAATTTTAAGTCTATCTATAAAACTTAAATCGATTAGATTTCCTGTATTTAAAATAACCAATGTCTTTTTAAAGTATTTACTAACATTTTCTAACAATGCTTCTTCAATGTCCGTTAAATAGTAACTTCCCTTTACAGGAGAGTTATCTTTATCTTCACCTGCAGTGCGTCCGATAATAACAATACCCACATCATTACGCATACTTGCTGCTTTGATAACTTCTAAATCTAATGGCATTTCTTGTTGCATCCAAGGCTCAGTTGCCCAAGATCCTTTACCAGCATCAAAAGGATTGTGTTCAATCCATTGTTTATAGGTGTTGTATACATGCTCATCAACATGTAATTTTGATGTTGATTTTAGTATTTCTATAATTGATGGAACATATTCAACATTAACGAGGCCACCACTACCCGTACCTGATTTATAGTAATCAAACTGTATACGACCAAATACCGCTACATTTACATTATTAAGCGGTAATAGATTATTTTGATTATGCAGTAAAAGAACTCCTTCCTCGGCTGCTAATCTTGATAAACTTTGTAATTCATTTAATGGTTTCATTGGTTCAAACTGAATTTTATCTTGGAATTTATGCATCATGAACGCCCCTTAATCATTATTTACTTACTTCTTATTATAAATGATTGACTATGTAAATCAAACAATGCTTATAGAAATAATGCGAAAACGAGCGAAAACGTTTAATCGTGTTATTTTTCATTAAACGCGTATCACTATTCGCTTAAAGTTATATTAAAAACACATTCAATAAATGAATGTGTGTGTATAATTATTTACTTACTTTAATCATTAAGCCTTCATAACTTCTTAAAACATTTGCTCGATCTGGATAATTCGATATAACGAGATCGCCATATATTTCAAATGGATATCGCTTAATCTTTTTACTCATGTTTAAAACAATCATATATCGTTCACCGTCATAGACTCTTTCATAGATGAAAATAGCGTTACTTATGTATAAGTCATTAAACGACCCTTTTTTTAAAATATCATCATTTTTTCTAATTTTAATAAGTTTTTTATAAAAGTTTAATATTGAATCCGGGTCTTTACTTGAATCGAAAACATTAATATATTGTTTATTTGGATTTTCCTTTAACCATGGTGTACTTAATGTAAAACCACCTGTTTTTGTCCACTGCATTGGTTGGCGTGCATTATCTCTTGATGCATTTCTTAACATTTTTAATCGATACCACTTAGGAAACAACAACTTCTTACCTAATGCATAAATACGTTTTGATTCTAAATCCTCATACTCATCAATTGACTTAAAGTACGCATTCGTCATACCAATTTCTTGGCCTTCATAAATATAAGGTGTACCTTTAAGTGTTAAGTTTAATAATGCTAACATCTTTGCAGATTCTTTATGATACATTTTATCATCGCCAAAGCGTGAGACACTTCGTGGCTGATCATGGTTTTCTAAGTAATTGGCATTCCAGTATACTTCTTTTTGCCAACGAGAAATTGTACGCATAAACTTCTTAGGTTTAAACTTTGTTTTAAACCATTTGTTGTTGATTTGGTCAGTTTCCATATGTTCAAAGCCAAAGACCATATCAAGTTCTTCTCGTTCTGGCAATATTAATTCATTTGCCTGTTTGGTAGTTACTAAGACTGTTTCGCCAACGGTAAATGCTTCATAATGATCCATGACTTCTTTTCTCAATGTTTTTAAAACACGATGACATCCTTCTGTGGAGTGATAATGTTCTAATCCTGTTAATACAAGACGCTTTTTACCATCGTCTAGCGTGTTTTTAAAAATAACATTAATGACGTCACATCGAAAACCAGCAATGCCTTTTTTAAGCCAAAAATGCATGATGTCTTTAACTTCATCAAGTACTTTTGGATTGTGAAAATTTAAATCTGGCTGTTTCTTACTAAACAAGTGTAAATAGTAGGCATCATTTTCTTTTGTCCAAGCGCTTCCGCTAAAAAAACTCGTCCAGTTATTCGGCTTATCACGCCAGTAATAATAGTTTCTATATGGACTATCTGGATTTTTTGATTCAATAAACCATGGATGTTCATCTGATGTATGGTTGATAACTAAATCCATGATAATACGAATACCACGTTTTTTAGCTTCTAGTATTAAGTTGTCCATGTCTTCCATCGTACCAAAATCTTTATGAATGGCTTTATAATCCCTTATATCATAACCATTATCATCATTTGGCGAATCATAAACAGGTGATAGCCAAATAATATCAACTCCTAGTTCTTTTAAATAATCTAGTTTTGAAATAATACCTGGAATATCACCAATGCCATCGTTGTTAGAATCCATAAAACTTCTAGGATAAATTTGATATACGATGGCGTCTTGCCAGAACTTTAAATTACTCACGCTACTCACATCCTTTAACTGTATTATACACTAGTTAAATAAAAAAATAAAAGGGCTAAAAGCCCTTATAAGTTGTATTATTTGGATATAATTTTATAACCACTTGGAATAGCTTCTGTAACAATCGAGCCGTTTGATACTTTATCTTCAAACGTTTCATTAAACTCGCGACCAACACTTTGTTCTTTCGTAAGTACTGTTTTAACTGTAAGTAATAGGATTTTTAAATCGTACCAGAAACTGTAGTTACGAATATAGTATAAATCGTAGCGAAGTTTTTCATTATCTTTAGTGTCATAACGACTACTAATTTGTGCAAGGCCTGTCAATCCAGGTTTTACATTAGAGCGATATCTAAACTCTGGATGATCTTTTAATGTTTGTTCAATAACTGCTAACATCAATGGTCTTGGTCCAACCAAACTCATTTCACCTTTAAAGATGTTTAAAAGTTGTGGAAGTTCATCTACACGTAACATACGAATAACTTTACCAACTTTTGTAATACGATTATCATTGACAGATGCAATTTTTTCATTTTCATCTTCATTATGAACTTTCATTGAACGGAATTTTAAAACTTTAAATATTTTATTGTTGCGCTTCATGCGTTCTTGTTTATAAAAGACTGGCCCGCCATCTTCTAATTTTATCGCAAGCGCAATAATAAGCATTGGAATAAACGCGATAATTAAGCCTATGGTTGAAACAAGTATATCAAATGCACGTTTCATAAAACGTTGTTCAAACGATAAATGCATGGATTTCATTCGAAAAACAAGCGTGTCATCAACTTGTGTTTGTATCGATTTTAACAGTCCAATTTCGTATGTTTTTGGAACCATATAAATTTCTTTATATGTATCGAGTAATACATAGTTCATAATTTTATTTTTATTTTGCTCTTTTAGTCCTGCAGTTAAATAAACGTCATTAACCTCATTTATATAATTAAATAAAGCATTTGGTACTCGCTTATGTTCATCTTCAAAGACTACATATTTGATTTTTTTATTGATGCCTGTATCACGTAGTAATGCACTTGCCAAATCAAGAGCTTCTTGTTTAGGTCCAACGATAACTACTTCACGACGGTTATGTTTACTTACAATAATAAACGTAATGTATTTATAAACGATGAAAATGAGTAATTGAATCAAGAAAACAAACAATATGTTTTCCTTACCACCTAGTAAAAACTCACCTTTTTCCATAAATGATAAAACAACTAATGTGAGGTTTGTAAGTAAAATAGACAACGCAACCGAACCAATTGCCTTTGAATATTGTTGAGTCGTAATGGTTGGACGATACACAACAAAGAAAATAAGTGAGACTAAAGCATATATAAGTACATAGACCCAGTTTCCATCGTAAAATGCAACCAATTCAATTGGTCCAATAAAGGCACCTTCTTCGATGATATGATTAACTTCTGCAATAACAAAGAAACTAAAGAATATTACAATCATATCTAGTAAGAGTTCTATAGCGCGTATGAGCGAACCATTCCATAAGTCTCGATACTTTTTCATATGTCACCTCGTTTAGTGTTTTATACTAAGTATAATTAATATATTAGTAAACACGTATATACTATTCTATAACAACATCACCATTACTATCAACTGTAATGTATATTGTTTCGTTAAAAATGTCCGTATTATCGATTAAATCCTCCATTGTTTTATTAGATTTAATTTGTTCAAGTGTTCCAAACAAGAATAACGTTTGACCTTTTTGCGAGGAGTGGAACGATGTACCATTGTATCCACCGATAAATACGTTTTCGTATAACAACATTAATGTTTCAACAGGAATACTGTTTGGGAGTTCTACAACACCGTAAGAATCAAAGAGCTCAATTCGATCTTCTTCTGATGGATATCGTGGATGTCCCTTATAGAAAATTTTATATTCAGAACTATAAAGTTCTATAATTTTTTCTAAATATTGTTCAAATGTTGCATAGTTATCATGAATTTCGCCGGCTGGTGATGTACCAAGTATGAGTAAGTTTTTTATTGGTTCTTTAGAAAAATAAGCCATCATGCTTTCGTTTTCTTCTTCACCCCAACGTGTTTTTAATAAATATTCGAGTTCATCAAGTTTGTTAATATCCTCTAGTCTATTAAAAGCATCTGAAACCGATAAAACGCGAACATTTAATTCGTCATTCACTACATTCATAAGTTCTTCGTCTAAATTCCAACCATTGGTTGAGTTGACAACATATTCAAAGTTGTTAAGTTTTGATGCAACAAGTGCATACTCACTTTTCATATTGGCATCAATTTTTGTTTTAAACGTGTTGTTTGCTAACCATTTCGTAAATTCTTTATCGACATCATTAAATGAATCTAAATCACTAAAGACTTTATTAATCATAGAACCTGTAAATGCGCCGTCTGTATAAACTGTAAATGACATTTGATCCATTGGTATTTTTGAAATCATTGAACTTGCGATAACATTTAAATAATTATCAACACCAATAACTTTAAATGTTGTATCAGGATTTATACCATAAAGTTCTTCCATCCAGTAAATCATATAGTTACTTAAACCATAAGTTACATTTTCAAAAAAGTTAGGAATTTGTGTTTGGTCATAATTTCCTTGTGCTGCCGATACACTAACTGGATATTTTAATGCTTTTTCAGGTAATTTTGAAAAATCGTATGTTTTTGCACGTTCAATTTCAACATATGTATAGCCGTCAAAGTAGTCACTATATAAGTCTGAAGCGAAAAGTAAAATTGGCATTGTTGCATGTAACCACGCAAGATTAACTTTATCAACTTTAAACATTACCGGTAATTTAAATGTCATTGAATTTACATCACCTAGATAGTCTAAGTAGCTAAATTCGATGTTAAGTTCAAAATATCCATGATATTGAACACTTATTGGCAGTTCGCCTGTTAAAACATTATCCGTATGTGAAAATACGATTGGGTCGTGCTCACTAATTTCTTCAGTTAGTGGATGTTTTAACGTAAATGTAACATCTTGTGGTGTAAGTAAACTATCTATAGGTATTAGAATCTCATATTGAATCATACCTTCTAAAGTATCTTCATTTTGAGCAAAACTAAACGTTGAAAACTCAAACACATATAAAATATCTAAAACACTTAAAAGTTTTTGTTCAAGTTTAGAAAGTTCTTCATCGTAATGTTGTTTTTCTTCTTCTAAAGCTTCTTCTAATTCAGAAATTGTTTTTTCTAAATCAGAAATTTCAAGTTCTAGATTATTTAAACTATCTTCAAACTCAGCTTTTTGTTTTGCTAAGCTTTCTTCAATCGCATTAATGCGATCGTTAACATCTGCAAAAGCAGAATCATCATTGTCGTTCTTTACACAAGCTACTAAAGCTAATATTAAAAGTAAAGACACAAAAACTAAAAATAACTTTTTCATATCTAATCTCCTACTTTTTACTAAAGACTATTATAGCACAGAAAAAAAGACGACACACAATTATGTAAATTAATGTTGTCTTTTTCTAAATACAATTTCAAGTGCTTTGTTGATTATAAACTTTTGATCTTTGTTTTTTAGAATTAAGTTTACAAGGAAGTAAATGAGTATACCGAATAGCGCATAGGCAATGATTAAAATTGCAACCGAGATAACTTCTCGATGAATCCAATTATTTACAAATTCATACAATGTATCTTTAAAATAGGTAAGACTTAAATAAACGCTTAAGCCCATGATAAGCGCACTTATTAGTGAGCGATATGTTGTAAGTATTGCTGGCATAAAGTGGACATGTTTACGTACCATAAGTATTTGTGATACCGTAACAATAAACTCAGCGATAACCATAGAGATTGCAGCACCTAATGCTCCATAACGTGGAATAAAGAAAATATTTAAAATTAAGTTTACGATTGCACCTAACGATACCGATACAATAAAAGATTTGTATTTGTTTGTTGGTATCATATACTGAATACCAACAACGTTACTAAATATAACTAGAATAATCTTTAATGAAAATACTGAAATGACACTAATTACCGGTAAATAATTTGCGCCTAAGAACCACGGAATAAAAAGTGGCGCTAAAGCTATGACGCCTAGTGCTATTGGGTAGGCTAAAAAACTCATCACACTTACGGCACGGTTTAAAACATAATGAATATCTTCATGCATATTTTTCTCAAAGTAATGACTAATCCTTGGGAGTAGCACTGTTCCAAGGGAACTAATAATAACAAGTAACATGTTAACAATCTTAGCAGCCATATCATAAAAACCAACCTCGGTTTTATTGGATAAAAGACCAATCATTACCGAGTTTAGATTTGTATATAATAAAATGATTGCAGTTGGTAAAAATAAAATAATCATACCCTTTAAATGTTTAAAGATATTCATCGTTTGTTTCACATCATTAAAACCTTTAAACATTTGATACTTTTTAAAATCAAACCACATTAAAAGATGACCACCAAGTTCGGTTGCTCCTAAAATAAACGCATATAAATAGACATCTTCTGGTCGCTTTATAAAGATAAAAATTAGTGTTGTCGTTACAATGCGAATAGAAAAATTACGAATTAGTATTGTTTTAAAATTTTCAATACCTGTAAAAAACCATGAAATATCCAATAAATTTGCTAACAATAAAAAACCTTGTATCAACAAGAGTTTTTTGTCTGGTAAGAAAATTAAGCTTATCAAAAATATAACAATAACAATTATACTAATAAGTGCTTTTAGGAAAAAAATTTCCCAAAAGACTTTTTGTTTATCTATTTCGTTATCTCGTACAATCGATATTTCCTTTGTCCCATATAAATGTACACCTAAAAGTGCAAACAACGAAAAAATAGAAACAATGGAATAACCAAACGAATATTCACCAACACCAACAGGTGTAAGTGTTCGAGCAAGATATGGAATAAGTATAATTGGTATGGCTATAATGATGATTTGATAGATTAAATTATATGTGTAGTTTTTACCTATCGTATTTCCTTTATCATTCATCTTTCAATTCTCTTTTTACCATGGACAATGCTGATGCAACAACAGCATGCATATCGTAATACTTATACTCTGCAAGTCGCCCACCAAATAAGTATTTTGTTTCTGATTTAGCTTTTTCTAAATACTGGTTAGCAACTTGATTGTTTCGCTCATCATTAACTGGGTAATACGGTTCTTTACCTGGTGTCCATGTTGCAGGGTATTCTTTTGTAATGACTGTTTTCTTTGTATCTAAAAACTCAAAGTGTTTGTGTTCGATAATGCGTGTGTATAAAACCTCGCGCTCCGTGTAATTTACAACCGCATTACCTTGATAATTATCGATCTCTAATGTTTGAGTCTCAAAATCAAGACTTCGGTACTCTAAAATACCAAATTCAAAATTATAAAATTCATCAATTGGACCCGTATATAAAACTTTGTTTGCAATACCATCAAAATATGATCGATTATCAAAGTAATTTGTCTTTAGTTTTACTTCGATTCCATCCAGTAGTTTTTCAAAAATTTTCGTGTAACCGCCAATCGGTATACCTTGATAACGGTCATTAAAGTAGTTGTTATCATAGGTAAAGCGTACAGGCAGTCTACGAATAATAAACGATGGCAATTCTGTTGCGCGTTTTCCCCATTGTTTTTCTGTATAGCCTTTAATTAATTTTTCATAAACATCTATGCCAACTAAGTTGATTGCTTGTTCTTCTAAGTTTTTTGGATTTTCTTTATAGTGTTCTTTTCGTTGTTCTTCGATTTTCGCTTTTGCTTCACTAGGTGTAACGACACCCCACAGTTTGTTAAACGTGTTCATGTTAAAAGGTAAATTGTAGATTTCGCCTTTATAATTTGCAACAGGAGAATTAATGTATTGATTAAACTCTGTAAATTGGTTTAAGTACTCCCAAACAACTTTATTTGATGTATGGAAAATATGCGCACCATACTTATGCACATTAATACCATCAATATTTTCTGTATACATGTTTCCGGCAATGTGGTCTCGTTTATCAATTACAAGTACTTTTTTACCGCGTTTATGCGCTTCATAGGCAAAGATAGATCCAAAAAAGCCTGCTCCAACTATTAAATAATCATACATCATTTTCTAAACCAACCTTTCAATTTACGTTTAATTTTATCCATAAATACAGGAAACTGTTTTTGTTCTGTATTTAAAACCGTTACTTCTTTAACTTTTAGTGGATGTTTCGTTAACCATACAAGTAGTAAACGTTCAGATAAAAAGCCATAAATACGTGCTTGATAGGTATCATAAGAACTAATATCTGTTCGTTTTTCTAATTCAAACAATACATCAAACAGCCATTTGCTATAGGCATCAAAGATTTCTTTTGGTGCGATTAGCATATTTGCTAAATACGTATTGTATCCACAAGATACTTTCTCAAAAGCAACTAAATAATCGCTAAACTTATCTTTAAATACTTCACGTAATAACTCATAATCTTTTTTGTGATGATTATTTGCATAATTTTCTTCAACAGTCTCAGGTGCTAAACTAATATGTTTAGGTAAGATGATGTCATAATTCTTTAAGTATTTTAAAATCTGTTTACGATTTATAGCTTTTAATCGTATAAATGGTAAAAGATTATTTGAAAAGATTCTTCTATAATGAACTAAACCTTTTATATCTGAATCATCCATTTTATATAAATAGTACTGCCCTGTTAACTCACAAAAGTTAGGATTTTTATGGGAAATACCACCTTTAAAATGATCTGACAAATAACCTTCTGGTACGTCTTTATTATATGCACCTACCATAATCTTTTGATAGGCGTTATCAATTTTTTTATCGATTGCTTCTACAACCTTGTGTGTAGCAACAATAATCTTAATACGTTTATTCATCATAAACACTTCCTCAACTTATAATATACCCAAGTATAGTAATATTGCATTACGTTTTTTTATGAGTGATAAATGTTTATTAAACACATTTTTATAGAAATTTCTATAGAATAGTTTTCTTAATCTTTTATACTCATTTGGGTATTCTTTCTTAGCATTGCTTTTACGAATCAAACGGTATAAATATAAAATACCACTGTATTCATATGCATTGACAAATTTGATTAAATCCGGAAATCGATCTAATACAAGTTTTCGTACGCTTGCATTTGCATCGAGTAAATCTAGTTTTTTAAGACTAAAACTTGATGTTGTAATACTATTTCCTCTTTGTAAATAATAATAAAATGGTTTTGCTACATGAATAATACCATCTAATTCATTTAATAATTCAAAAAGTAAGTACACATCCTCATTAAGTTTTCCTAACGGGAATCTTTTGTTTTTAAACAATTCTATATCAAATAACTTGTCACAAAAAGATACATCCATGTTTTTCCACGTTAAAATGCTCTTATACGCTTCTTTTATTGGTAGATACGTCTCTTTATCTAAAGTAAATAAAGAGGTGCTGTATGTATCAAATACATTCATTCTTGCGGATGTTGCAAGTCTAACATTGTTTTGTTTCATGGCACGAAGCATTGTTTCATACATATTTGGGTCAATATAGTCATCAGAGTCTATGAAACCTACGTAACTTCCGGTTGCATGTTCTAACCCGGTATTACGTGCTTTTGATAGACCGCCATTTTCTTGACTTATAACTTTGATACGTTTATCTTTTTTAGATATTTCATTTAAAATATCTAGACTATTATCTGTTGAACCGTCGTTAACAACAATAATCTCTATATTTTCATATGTTTGATTTCTAATTGAATTTAGACATTTTTCTAAGTACTTACTTGTATTATATACAGGTACTATAACACTAATCTTACTCATTTCGCACCTTCTATAATTTCTTTATAAATTGCTAATAAACGTTTTGTGTTCTTATCAACATCATGACGATGAAGTGCTTTTGAGCGTGCGTTTTTACTAAATTTTTGTGCAAGCTCATCGTTACTAAATATTTCTTTTACAAAATGTGCCATCATGTAGGGTGCATCATGTTGATATAAATAGCCTTCCAGTTGATGTTCTAATAAGTCCGGTGTTCCACCTACATAAGATGCCACACTCGGCACACCTAGCAACATCGCTTCGCTTAACGAATTTGAACTATTTTCAATTGTTGAAGGCAATATATAAACATGCGCTTTTAAATATTCGTTTAACATACGTTCTTCGTTAATTAATCCAATAAATGTTACGTTATTTACTAAATGGTATTTTCTAAGTAATTTTATTAGATAACGCTCATATCTGCTTTTTAAGTATTTATTTTTATAGCCTGTCATACTTAAAACAGTACTACCTGATACATAAACATGTGTATTAGGATATGTTTCGACAATATCTTTAAGCGCTTCGATGACATAATGAAAACCTTTAATGGAATAATTTGCTTGTGATACAAATATACGATGTCGATCCATAGAATCTATTTTCCATTCAGAATGATAGAAACTATCGCGTAGTGATTCATTATGATGATAGTATTTAACTTTTGGGTTGTATAACTTTGTTACAGCATGATCAAATGTTGTTCTGCCTATAACATGATTAGCGTCTTTTAAAATGCGTTTTTCTGTAAGCCCACGTTTATAATATTTGGTTTGAATATTATGGACGCTATCGCGTCTAAGTATGTTTCTTAATGTTTTTCCATAGAAAACACCAAATGGAAGACTTGCTTGCATATGTGTTGAAATCTTTGAAATTAAACCTTGAATCGATACAACAGTATGTATGCCTAATTTTTTACACACGTTTTGAATAACATGCATGAATGGAAACTCAGTACCATTTAAATGAACAATATCATATTTATTAGCTATAAGAATGTTTTCTAGTACTGAACAATTATTTAATTTCAAGTTTGGATTAAAACTGTAGTATGTTATGCCATTTAGTACAATTCCGTTGACTTTTTTTTCATGTGGAAAAAAGATTGTAAGTTCACAATCTTTTTCATTTTGAATATGTTTTGCAAGTCTTATTAACCATCCACCGTAAGGAAGTCCCTTAATACCAAGATGATTTGCAATATCTGGTAATGGAATATTTACAACCCAGGCAATGTTCATAGTGTTTACTCCTTATTTGTTATAGTTTTTCAATCATAGCACATACATTTTTTAGCGCTTTTTCTGGTGTTTTATTTTCTAAGATAAACGCACGTCCTTTAGCACCCTTTTTATCTAATTCTTCTTTGGTTAAACTTAAGAGTTGTTCTAACTTTAATTTGATATCTTCTGGTTTTGTGCTATCTAAATAATTGATGTAGTTTTCATAAATAATAGGTATGCCACTTAAGCGTGCCATAACAACAGGCCGACCAGATTTTAAGTACTCAACCGTTTTATATGGAAACGAATATTTTGTAAAGTCTTCTTCATTTGATCTTGGATTAACAAGGATGGTTGCACGTTGTTGTAAAGCAACAGCTTCCTTATTTGTTAAATTACCAAGATAGTGTATGTGGGTACGAGTTTTTATAATTTCATATAACCTAGTCTTTGTATCACCGTCACCACAGATGACTAACTGTGCATTTAAAAACGGTTTTTTAAATGCTTCTA